>JAPLTI010000143.1 GCA_026398285.1 Verrucomicrobiota bacterium | reverse complement strand
GCGCAACGCCGGGTGGGTTCGAAATCAACAACAGCATCGTTGGCAATTCGGGCTGGATTCCCAATCCTGAGAACAAGTTCGGCGAAGGCGGCAAGGCGGCAGGTCTGAAACACGCCGCTCCATCGGAGAAGGAACTCGATGTCACAACGCCGGGCGCCAAGCTTGTGGTCGAGCAGATCATTCGCCCGACCGGCCTGTTGGATCCCAAGATCACGGTTCGTCCGCTCAAGGCCCAGATTGATGAAACCATCGAGCTCTGCCGTCGCCGCATCGAGATCGGCGAGAGGATTCTCATCACAACACTCACAAAAAAGACGGCCGAAGACCTCGCCGACTACCTCCGCGAAATCGGCCTTCGCGTGCGCTATCTGCACAGCGACATCGATACGATCGAGCGGGTCGAAATCCTCCGCACCCTGCGCGCGGGTGACTGCGACATTCTTGTCGGCATCAATCTGCTTCGAGAGGGGCTCGATTTGCCTGAAGTTTCGTTGGTTTGCATCCTCGACGCCGACAAGGAGGGCTACCTGAGGAGTCGGACGAGCCTCATCCAGACCGCTGGCCGCGCCGCGCGCCACCTCAATGGCGAGGTCGTTTTGTTTGCGGATACCATCACAGGCAGTATGCGCGATCTACTGGATATCACCGAATACCGCCGGAATCGCCAGGAGGCGCACAACAAGGAACACGGCATCACACCCCGCAGCGTCATTCGGGCCGTTCAGGAAAGCCTTCATGTCATTGTCAAAGGCCGCGAGGTCGAGCAGGGAATTCTCCGCGAGGATTCCGCTGGTTTTGATGCGGCAGAGCTGATTCGGGAACTGGAGCGCGATATGGCCGATGCCGCATCGCGTCTCGAGTATGAGAGGGCAGCGCTTCTGCGTGATCAGATCGCGGAACTCAAAAACGGCACCTCCACAACTGGCGCACCGCCTATTCGCAAGAAGGCCACTTACGCCAAGGCAAGCCGCAAGAAGCGGGGGTAATCAGAACGCCTTCCGGAGGTGACTCGGGAGGATGCCGAGTTGCTCGCGGTATTTCGCGACCGTGCGGCGCGCCACGCCGAGACCGCGGTCTGAGAGAAGTTTGACGATATCCTGGTCGCTGTAGGGATTGCGGTTGTTTTCCTCCCGCACAATCTGGGCGATCGCTTGCCGGACACTCTCGTTGCTCACGCCTTCCCCATCGCTATTCGTGTAGCCGTGTGTGAAGAAATACTTCATCTCGAAAATACCCTGCGGGGTGGAAATGAACTTTCCAGCTGCGGCCCGGCTGACTGTGGTTTCGTGAACGCCAACGGCATCCGCCACCTGGCTCATGGTCATGGGCTTCAAGTGCGAGGGGCCGCGCTCCATGAATTCGCGCTGACGCAGGGCGATCTCACGGCCAATATTCAAGATCGTCTGCTGCCGCTGCTGGATGCTTTTAATGAAAAAATTTCCGCCCCGTATTTTATCGCGCAGGTATTCTCGGACTTCTTTCGATGATCCCGCGAGCATGTCCTTGTAGGAATCGGAAATCCTCAGACGGGGTATTTCATCGCTGTTCAAACCCACCGTGTAGTCCTCACCGTCATATTCCACGAGCACCTCGGGTGTGACGACCTGGTTGGTGTCCGCCGCATAGGCCCGGCCAGGCATCGGATCCAGACGGGCGATCAACTCTGCGGCGTGCTGGATTTCTTTAGGATCGAGGTCCAGCGCCTTTGCAATCTCATTGAGTTTTTTTCGGCCCAATTCATCGAGGTAGTGGCGGACGATCCGGGTTTCCGTGGAATACTGTCGTCCCTGGCTTTTGAGCTGAAGCAAGAGGCACTCGGCGAGGTTCCGTGCCGCGATGCCCGGGGGGTCGAATTCCTGCACCTTTTCCAGCACTCGTTCGACTTCATCCGGCAGGCAATCCACCGCGGCAGCGATTTCCTCCACTGTGGAACGCAGGTATCCGCCGTCATCCAGATTGCCGATGATTTCCACGGCGATAATGGCATCCTCTCTTGGCCAGGAGGCCGTTTGGAGTTGCTCAAGAAGATGCTCGGGCAGTGTGGGCGGGCGCACTTGGGAATCCAGGAAATGTTGACGCTTCTCGAGGGCTTCGCGCGACCAGGTTTCGCCAGATGAGCGCTGCGTGTAGTATTCATTCCACTGCTCTTCCATCGGACTGGCCTGCTCCTGTTTGGCCTCGGTCGATCTTTCGGGGACGAGTTCTTCCAGCGCAGGATTCGCTCTCAGTTCGGTGTCCACAAGTTGCCTGAGTTCGGCCAGCGGGGCTTGGAGGACATGCAGGCTCTGCTGCATCTGCGGCGACAGCGATTGCTGGAGCGCCATCTTTGCGACTTGTTGCATGCCTGCCATATTTCGATCGAAGACTTGGGCACGGTTGCTGCTTCTGCAAGCAAATTTCGCGCCAATCCAATAGTTCTATTCGAAGCAATTGTCATCTATTCATCCAAACTACTTGTCGGACAATATTTACTCGGAAAAATTCTCAAGCCCGTCCTTGAGTGTGCCGATGTTTGAGGGAAGGAGAAAATCTCCACCCAGTGAGGCTGAGCACTGAATTAAAGCAGCCCGCCCGCGAAACGGACTTCGCACGATAGAAAGACAAAGGATATGTCAGTAGTAATCAACACCAACTCAGCAGCAACATCGGCAGCATACAACCTCAGCAATACCAATGTAAACCTTCAGCGCAGCCTCAACAGGCTTTCCAGCGGTTCACGCATTAATTCATCTTTCGACGATGCCGGCGGCCTCGCCGTATCCATGAAGATGAGTGCATCGATCCGCCGGACGGATGCGACATTGGCCAATGTCAACAACTCGCTCTCGTTCCTGCAAACCCAGGACGGAGTGCTCAAGACGGCGGATAAAATCCTCAATCGCATGTCAGAGCTAGCCACGCTGGCTCAAGATGTGACGAAATCGACCAGCGACCTCTCACTCTATAATACAGAGTTGAGCCAGTTGAAGGGGCAGCTGGATCTCATGGTTGGCGAGGAATTCAACGGCATCAGCCTCTTCGCGTCGGGAGCCTCCACGGGCCTTGATGTCGCCAGCACGCTGACTGTCGTTACCTCCCATGATGGAGATCAGACCGTTGGCATTACCCAAGTGGACCTGGAATTCATCAGCACCTCCGTTGGAACAGCAAGTGGTGATCAGATGGACATCAGCTCCACCACAGGAGCACAGGCCGCTGTAGATACGATTCAGGATGCGATCCAAGACCTCGCAACCATCCGCGCCAACAACGGCGCCGAGCAGTCCCGCCTGACCTTTGCTGCCGACATGCTCGCGGTGAACAAGACCAACCTCGAGGCCGCAAACAGCCGGTTTCTTGATGTGGATGTGGCCGACGAAAGCACGAAGCTCGGCCGCTTCAACATCCTGCAGCAGGCTGGCACGGCGATGCTCGCACAGGCGAACCAATCCACCCAGTCGATCCTGCGCTTGATCAGCTAAGAAACGCCCT
>JAPLTI010000092.1 GCA_026398285.1 Verrucomicrobiota bacterium | reverse complement strand
ACCGGCTGCGACAGCCATGATCATAGCGCTTGCAGGTGTAACGAATCCAGCTGCAGGAGTGATGACAACGAGACCGGAAACGATACCTGAACAGAAACCCAACACGCTGGGTTTGCCTTTGAGAATCCATTCCACAATACCCCAGACGAAGCCAGCGGTGGCAGCGCAGAGGAAAGTGGTTGTGAAAGCGTTCGAAGCGATCGCATCAGCTCCGAGTGCGGAACCTGCGTTGAAGCCGAACCAGCCGACATAGAGCATTCCAGTGCCCACCATGCAGAGAACCATGGAGTGCGGAGGCATTGGGACTTTGCCGAATCCAAGGCGTGGCCCGAGGATGATGCAGAGCACAAGGGCAGACCATCCGGAGCTCATGTGAACGACCGTGCCGCCTGCGAAATCGATCGCCTTGATGCCGGCATCGGCATTGAGGGGACCGCACATGAAACCGTTAACGGCCCAAACCATGTGGGCGAGGGGGAAGTAAACGACAAACATCCAGATCGCTGTGAAAAGAAGCACTGCGGAGAATTTCATGCGCTCTGCGGTGGCTCCGAAGATGAGCGCCGGTGTGATGATCGCGAAGGTCAGCTGGAACATTGCCCAGATGTAGTCGGAGATCCAGTAGTAGCCCGCGCCGACATTGCCCGGGAGCATCCCTTGAAGCAGGCTTGTGCCAGATCGCCGATGAAGGCGTTGCCACCGGAGAAGGTGAGGCTGTATCCACAGAGGAACCAGAGAATCGTCACCAGTCCGGCGATTCCAAGCGTCATGGCCAGGATCGAAAGCACATTCTTCGAGCGCACCAAGCCGCCATAAAAGAGGGCCAAGCCAGGCAGCGTCATGAAGAGAACCAGAGCCGTGCTCACCATCTGCCAGGCGTTGTGACCGGGGCCGGGGCCGGCGATCTTGGATGCCACATCCGGCGTGCGGGCCGAGTTGTTGACATAGGCCTCGAGGTCGGCGAGGCGCTGTTCCATTGTCGGCTCAGCCGGTGCAGCGGCCTCCGCTGGAGCCGTGGTTTCGCTCACGACGGTGGTTGCGGTCGTTTGTTCAACGACTGTTGTGGTGGCGTCTTGAGCGAACGCCGCCGAGAGGGTGAGAGACCCTGCCGCGAGAATCGCAGCTGCAAGGTGTGCCAGTGTTTTATTTTTTATGAGCATGGTTGTTTTGATGAGTTGAGTGTCTTTGGTCGATGAAACCAAAGGCTGAGCCGCAATAAGCAATCAGCGTGCCAACCCGTTTCAGTAGGGAGGCGAGCCTGGCGGATGCCCAAAAAACAACACACGGATTCGGCATGTCGTTTTTTGTTCACACGACTTCGATATCCCTTGGCGAATATTCAACGGAAGCTGCGAATGCCCCTGAATTCCGGCTTTCGCAGGATGTCAGGCATGGCATGGTGTTGGCCACCATGGTTGTCCCAACGACAAATTCGACTTCGAACGCCGCCGGTGCAGGTCAACCCGCATTGTGGCAGATCATCTTGGCATTCGGGATCGTCTATCTCGGCTACGGGCTGAATTTTCTGGCTGTCAAAATCGGCGTTGAAAGCCTGCCCGCCTTCCTCTTCGCCGCATCGCACATTTTTTGTGCCGGCGTGATTCTCATAACCTGGCAGGCCTGCACCCAGCGCCATTTCTTGATGCCAATGCAGGGCCTGCAGCGCGCGGCGATCGGGGCATTCTTTCTTTTCGTTGGCGGTGTGGGGCTGGTGACACAAGGCGAAAAACTCGGTGTCCCATCCGGCGTGGCGGCGATCATCAAAGCCTCCGTGCCACTCTGGGTCGCCGTATTGGAGGCTCTGCGCCCGAGAGGAGAGCGGGTTTCACTGCTGATGTCTGGCGGCCTATTGCTCGGAGCTGCAGGCGTGGTGGCGATTGTGGTGCCGCGATTGAGCACAGGCTCGGCGGATTCGATGCCAAGCGGCGTGCTCCTTCTGGTTCTCTCAGCCTTTCTTTTTGCCATCGGCAGCATTTTTGTCCGGCACAGACCGCCCTCGGATTCGCCCGTGACGGGAGCCGCTTGGATGATGATTTTTGGCGGCCTCTTTTTGACCGCACTGGGCCTGGTCTTCGGGGAGGCGAGCCAAATTCACGCTGATGACTTCACAGCCCGCACGCTTGGAGCGTTTGCCTTTCTGCTGTTCTTCCACTCCTTGGCAGCCTTCACAGCGATGAATTGGCTCCTGCGCCACCTGCCCGCATCGGTAGTTACGACAAAATTCTATGTATCCCCAGCAGTAGCCTTGCTGGCTGGGAGCCTTGTTCTTGGCGAAAAAATCACTCTGCCGGTGGTGGCCAGCCTGGCCCTGATCCTCATCGGCGTGGGCGTTGTCCTCTGGGGAGCTGCAAGGAAAAAGAGGGAACCCGCGCTCAAGCCGAACGATGCCGAGGAGCTTGAGACCTGAAAAACAGCCCGCCGATTGTTACTCCAAGGCGGCCCGGCAGGTGCGGCAGTAGTCAGCGATTTTTTCAGCCTTGAGAATTCCCGACACGATGGCCACGCGTTGCGCTCCAGCAGAGAGGACTTCGGGGAGGTTTTCCAGCTTGATGCCGCCGATGCAGTAGATTGGCAGAGGCACAAGGCGGTGGACTTCACTGATTCGCGAAGTTCCGATGGACATGTAATCCGGTTTTGTAGGCGTTGAAAAAAGCGGGCCAAAGCCGATGTAGTCAGGCTTTTCGCGGAGTGCCGATTCCGCCTGCAGCAAACTGTGGGTGGAGAGTCCAACGATCTTGTCCGGCCCGATCAAGTCGCGCGCCACTTTCACCAAGATATCATCCTGTCCCACATGCAGACCATCGGCGCCGGATTCCACGACGACTTCAGGATGGTCGTTGATAATAAACGGAACCCCAAAGCGTCTGCAGATGGGAACCAAAGGCAGGGCAAGTTTGAGAATCTGGTCTGGATGAAACTCCTTGGCGCGCAGCTGGAGGATTTCGACTCCGCCTTCCAGCATTTCGGTGGCTACCCGGATTGTTTCCGACTGCTCGACATAGCCCATGTCGAGAATCCCGTAGAGGCGGCGATTTTGAAGATCGAAATTCATTTGCGGAGAGTGCTTTTGCACGAGCATTTTCCGCTGCAGACAGGCTGTGCTTTGATTTGAGGTTTCCAGAGTCCTCGCGTCAAAAATGCCAGCGAGGCGCAGATCGCAAGGGGAATGAGAAAAAGTTCCAGTAAGGTCATATCATTAGAATAAACTCGAAAGCTGATAAATCAAAACAGCGCTCAGCCAAGCCAAGGCGGTCATTCCAAAAAAGGAAAACGCGGCCCATCGCCAATTCAGCTCGCGGGCGATGATCGCCACCGTCGCTCCGCACTGCATGCAGAGGGCAAAGAAGACCATGATTCCGAGCACGACCGGCAGCGTGTAAACCGGCTGGCCCTCGCGCGGTCCGCTGGTCCATTTTTCTTTTTGGAGCACGCTGCGGAGGTCGTCGGAACCCTCGTCCACATCGGCACCGAGGTTGTAGATGATGCCCATGGTGGCAATGATGACCTCGCGCGCTGGGAAGCTGGAGAGGACGCCGACGGTGATCTTCCAATCAAATCCGGCGGGGTCGAAAACAGGCTGCACGGCCTTGCCGAAGCGGCCGAGATAGCTTTGCTCGATGTAGGCGGAGTCGATGTGGTGTGTCAAAGCGGAGCTGAGGTCGGATTCCGGATTTTCCAAATCAGCCTGAATATCGGTCGGCGCATGATGCAAAGCGGCTGACGCAAGGAAGGACTGGGTGGCTTTTTCCTTCACCTCCGGATCGCGCGGGAAGTAGAGGAGCGACCAAATGAGAATCGAGAAGGCGAGAATCACTGTGCCCGCGCGGAGGACAAACTCGCGCCCCCGTTCCCACATGCGGTGGAAAATATTCCTCAGCGTCGGCACACGGTAATCCGGCATCTCGAGGATGAACGGCTGGGTTTTGATTTTCAGAAAAAACCTGTTCAGCACCCACGCCAGCGGAAGCGCGAGCGCGAGCCCTACAAAGTGCATCGCAAAAAGAACAGCACCTGCAACAAGGGGCCCGTAGAGCGGCTCAATGAAGGTTCCGATGAGCAGAATGTAAACCGGCAACCTCGCCGAGCAGCTCATGAACGGAGCCATGAGAATCGTCGTGAGACGGGCCTTGGGATCGCTGAGCGTTCGGGTGGCCATCACTCCCGGAATCGCGCAGGCATAGCTCGAGAGAAGCGGCACGAAGCTGCGTCCATTGAGCCCGCACCAACTGAAAAGCTTGTCCACAAGGAATGCGGCGCGGGCCATGTATCCCGTGTCCTCCAGCAGTGCGATGAAGAAAAAGAGAATCAAAATCTGCGGGAGAAAAATCAGAACGCCACCGACTCCGGCAATGATGCCGTCGCACACCAAGCTCTGCAGCGCCGGGTTGGCGGAGAGGAGCGGACGAATGAGATCCTGCGTGGCCGAGGTTCCCGCATCGATCAAATCCATGAGCGGCCCAGCCCAGGAGTAGAGGCTTTGGAAGACCACATACATCACACCCAGGAAAATGAGCGTTCCCCACACGCGGTTGAGCAGGAGGGCGTCGATGGAGTCGTGCGAGCGGGCGATCGGCCCAGCGGCCTCGACAACGCCGTCGAGCAGTGTTTCCAGGTGGCGGTAATGGATCACCGCCTCGGCGGAGCCGGGATTCAAGCCGGACTCGCGGATTTCTTTGTGTGCGGTATCCAGCAACTTCTTCACGCAGGCTTTGTCACTCACGCCGCAAGTGAAGACACTATCGCTGTCGAAAAGGACGCGCAGCGCCTCGGCTTGGGTGAGGTCGCTGCTTCCTGCGCCCTGAAAACCCGCACGGAGCAATCCGCAGCCGTGGGTAATGCAGGCGGGCCAGTGAATTTTGGGAAGAGCGGACGGGGCATCGAGCGCGGTGACGATAGCCCGCTTCAACTCCTCGAGCCCGTTTCCGCGTGTGGCGATGGTTTCCACGACCGGGACGCCGAGCCTCTTCGCCAGCAGGTCCACATCGATGCGAATGCCATTCCGCTTCGCGGCGTCGCACTGGTTTAGGGCGATCAGCGCGGGGATGCCCAACTCCGCGCATTGCGAGACAAGGAGCAGGTTGCGCTTGAGATTTGTGGCATCGAGCACAAAGACCAGCAGGTCCGGCTTCTGCAATCCCCTCCGCCCTCCGAGCACATCCATCACCACCCGCTCGTCGTTCGAGACGGCTGTGAGGCTGTAGTGTTGCCCGTCACGATAATCACGGGGGATTTTTTCAAGATAATCAGCGAGGATGAGGGCTGATTTTGCGTGGTCTGGGCGAGGGTTGCTTTCAAATTGAGAGCGGGGATCAGCAGCAAAGAGGCGGGCTGGGCCCGAGGCC
>JAPLTI010000343.1 GCA_026398285.1 Verrucomicrobiota bacterium | reverse complement strand
GTACGGTGGTTCACATGAGCTCCGGATGGTCCGCTCTTGTGCTCTGCATCATTCTCGGGCCACGCCTGGGATTCGGCAAAGTCCCAATGCCTCCGCACTCCATGGTTCTCTGCATGGTGGGCACTGGAATGCTCTATGTCGGCTGGTTCGGCTTCAACGCGGGTTCCGCACTCGGAGCTGACGCGATCGCTGCAAACGCTTTCACCAACACATTCATCTGCGCTGCCACCGCCGGCTTCGTCTGGGGTGTTGTGGAATGGATTCTCAAAGGCAAACCCAGCGTGTTGGGTTTCTGCTCGGGCATCGTCTCTGGTCTCGTTGTCATCACTCCCGCAGCTGGATTTGTCACACCGGCAAGCGCGATGATCATGGCCGTCATTGCCGGCATCGTTCCGTTCTTCGCGGTCGTTTACTTGAAGAAAATGCTGGGCTATGACGACGCCCTCGACACCTTCGGCGTCCACGGCGTTGGCGGCACCTTGGGAGCCATCTTGACCGGTATCTTTGCGAGTCCTTCCGCCAACGGCGTGCTGGAAAGCATGAACCTGATGGACGGACTGCTCTTCAACCAAATCAAAGCCTGTGTCCTGACCATCGTCCTCTCCGTCGTGGCGACAACAATCATCGCCCTGATCGTGAAATACACCATCGGCCTCCGCCCAACTCAAGAAGTCGAAGATGCAGGTCTCGACACCTCAGAGCACGGCGAAGAAGGCTACCTCATCGACTAACGCAGCACTCATAACAAGGAGACACAAATATGAAAAAAATCGAAGCCATCATCAAACCCTTCAAACTCGAAGAGGTCAAAGAGGCCCTTGCCGACCTCGGGATCGAAGGAATGACCGTTAGTGAAGTCAAAGGTTTCGGCCGCCAAAAAGGCCACACCGAAATCTACCGCGGCAGCGAATACACCGTGGACTTCCTGCCGAAGATCAAAATCGAGGTTGTCGTCACCGACTCGCTCCTCGATGGGGCCCTCGCGGCCATCGTGAAGTCTGCCAAGACTGGCAAGATCGGAGACGGAAAAGTCTTCGTCTCGGCAGTCGAGGAGGCCATTCGCATCCGCACGGATGAAACAGGGGAAAAAGCCATCTAAGGGATAGTTTGGTATAGTGTGAAGCGGCGGGGGAATGTGAGCCCTCGCCGCTTTTGCTTTCCTTGCGGAATACCATATGTCGCGAATGCAAATGGTTTTTCCAAAACCCGCAAAAATTTTTTTCGAACTTTGCCTTGTCCTTCCGCGTCAGTAACGGAAAACCATCTGTCAAATGATTGAACCCAGTCCCTCAGAAAAAGGATATCGCATGCCAGCCGAGTGGGAGCCTCACGAGGCGACTTGGCTCTCCTGGCCACAGCCTGATTGTAACAGCTTCCCGGGGTCCTATGATCGCGTCATTCCGACCTTCGTGAAAATGGCGGAGACGCTCGCCGAGTCGGAGATCGTTCGGATCAATGTCAGCGGTGCGGAGCAGGAGAAGACTGTCCGCAAGCTCCTGCGATCCTGTCCGCCGGAGCGCGTCGAGTATTTTCATATTCCCACTGACGAACCTTGGTGCCGCGACCACGGGCCCATTTTCGTGAAGCGCGACAAGTCGCCGCAGCTCGCCGTGCTGAATTTTGGATTCAACGCCTGGGGCTTCAAACTCTCGCCCTTCGACGAAGACAACGCCGTGCCACCCGCCGTGGCAAAGGCTCTGGGCCTACCCATTTTCCACTTCGAGCATTGTATCCTCGAGGGCGGCTCGATCGATACCAATGGCCAAGGCACGCTCCTCACCACCGAGAGCTGTCTACTCAATGCCAACCGCAATCCCACGCTCGACCGTTCGGCCATCGAGAAAAAACTACGCGACAAACTCGGGGTTAAAAAAATCCTCTGGCTCGGCGATTGCATCGAGGGCGACGACACGGATGGCCATGTCGATGACATCACGCGTTTCATTGGCCCATCCACCGTCATCACCGCTGTGTAGGAAGACGAACACGATCCAAACTTCGAACCGC
>JAPLTI010000296.1 GCA_026398285.1 Verrucomicrobiota bacterium | reverse complement strand
CTGCCAGAAGCGAAAGATCATTTCATTTTTAAAGGAGGCACATCGCTCTTGAAAGTGTGGCGTGTCATCCAACGGATTTCCCAGGATATAGACATTTCCCTGAGCCGAGAATGGCTTGGATTATCGGGCGAACGAGATCCTGAACAAGCAAAGGGAAAACAACGCAAGCGTTTACTCGCTCAGCTTTCAGAAGCATGTGCAACGCGTTTGCAGGGCGAAGTCATTCCATCACTACGCAGGCCAATGGAGGAGCAAATGAGAGGGCGTTGGTCGCTGGAGCAAGACCCGAATGACGCGCAGACTCTCTTGTTTGCCTATCCGACAGTCTTTGAGACGAAAGCAACCCACTACATCAAACGCATTGTAAAAATTGAGTGTGGGGCACGCTCCGATCGTTGGCCGGTCAGCAATGGGCTCGTGACACCATACGTCGCAGAGGCGTTTCCCGGGAAATTGATTGATGAAAGAATCGAGGTTCCCGTGCTCTCCATCGAAAGAACATTTTGGGAGAAAGCCTCCATACTGCATGCAGAGGCACACAGACCGTTGGAAAAAATGATACCGGACCGCTATTCCCGTCACTATGCGGATGTGGCCGCTTTGGCTCAAACCGAAAGCGCAAACAGCGCCCTGCATAGGGATGACCTGCGTGCCCGCGTTATCGCTCACAAGCAGGTGTTTTTTCCGGCCGTATGGGCTCACACAGAAACAGCGGTTCCGGGGACTTTTCGTCTCATGCCGCAAAAAGAGCGCTCCGAAATTCTGGCCCGCGATTACGCCGAAATGCGAGATATGTTTTTCTGTGAACCGCCACCTTGGAATGAAATTCTTGATGGCCTCAAAGTTCTTGAAATGCGGATCAACGCACCTTCAAGTTTCAAGTGAAATAGTTTGCTTTTTCATGCACTTTCCAAGTTCAGCCGGCGTAACAAATCGTGACAATGATTGGTCTATTTTATGCCTTTCTGTTCCTGCCTCGTGAGTGCAACGTTTACGGAGGAATCAATGTGGCTGCAAATTCCCGGCCTTTTTCCGTGAGGTGGTATTTTTGCAGGCGCCTGTTGGGCTTGTGGGGAATGGTGTATTGAATCAAGTCTGCCAAGAGTGCGGGGCCAAGGTAGGTTACTCGCAGTCGTCGTCGGTTTTTAATTCCGAACCAGAGTTAACCAGCCGCATGCTTGTTGAGTATGGCAGTCATGGAATTCAGGCCCTCGCCAACCTCGGCGAGGCTTTTCTTGAACTCCATGGTTTCGGATTCGTTCATTTCAGGACTGGAGGCTTTGAGCGAGCATCGGAATTATCTCAGCTTTTTTCCGCCTCGCACGTTCTTTGCCGACAATTTCGTGTATGTCGGAAAGGTGACCTTCTTTTAACTCGGCTGCGCCTCACCCTTTGAGCTGACTTCTCCGCCCCTCCCGAGCCAATGCGTTTGCGAAAGTGCAGCAATAATCGTGACTATAAAAAATAATCAAAAACAGGATAAGAGGTTTTTAAACCCGACTATTTAGGATCATACATTTTGCTCCCACTTGGGAGCAGTTGCGGGAGTTTTGCTGGCAAGAGTGGCCGGGTGCGTCCAAGAGCCAGTCATCCATCCCGCATCCCAAGAGTCAGCGCTGATGGTTGTGTCACGGATGAGGTGACAGGTAACGCGGGGGAGGCTGTTTCACCCCGGGTGAAAAACCTGAATCTCATTGGTCCCAAAGTTCGGCATCTCCGTCATCAGCGCAGTTGGTCCCAGAATGACTTAGCCACACGGCTCCAACTCCTCGGAATGGACGAAGGGACGCGATGCCGCGTTTCCAAGATCGAGGCCCGTCTTGTATGGGTTTCTGATGAGGACATGATCTATCTGGCCCGTGCATTCAAGGTCGAGGTGGGCGATCTCTATCCCGAAATGATTCGGAAAGCACGCCGCCTGCACGAGGCCATTGGATCTGCGAAAGCATCCCGCTATGGGATGGCTTGAACGATTGCTCCCGAGTGGGAGCAAGGGGGCGAGATTTCGATTCTATGGTGTGGCTCCTATGCACCACTTCATCATTGCTCAAGCAAGCTCACTCGACGGCGCGTTGTCCCAAGGTCTCGGGATCATCGCGAAGTTCCTCTACATTATTGCGGTTATCGTTATCGCCCATGGCGGATGGCAGGTCCGCAGCGGTAATGCCGACATGGGCAAGATGTCCATTGTGGGAGGGCTCCTCCTCGGCCTCTCAGTCCTGATCGCCCAAGCGCTCTTCAGCGCAGGGGGGATGCCAACCATCAGCGTGGGGCAATGAGCCGGAGCGTGATTCCCACCCATGCGGGTGATGACAGCGACGGCAAGATCTGGGGGATCGAGGGAATGAATATCCTCTTTCTTCTCGCAAGCGGGATGATCGGCCTCGGTCTGGCTCTCATGCTCTCACACAGGCATTCGCCGGCGGCCTGCGTGGGTATCGGTGCCATTCCTTTTGTGGTGACGTCGCTCTACATCTTTGGCCTGCGTCAGGGAAAGCCGAAGTCATTCGATACCGATCTGCTCGAAACCCTCCTCTCTGGAAACGGGTGGATGGCTCCGGTTAAACAACCCAGCAACCCGCTACTCCATGCAGGCTCCTAACGGCTGGATCTCGAAAGACCTTCTGATCTGGAACGAGCTGGATCGGCGGGGGGCAGTCTCAAAGGGGTATGTGATCGATGCCCCGGATCTGCGGCAGGCCAGCGATCACACGCTGGATGACTTCTAT
>JAPLTI010000196.1 GCA_026398285.1 Verrucomicrobiota bacterium | reverse complement strand
ACCGGCGAGGTGGCAAGGCTCGCCACACAAGTAGCGTCCGCCGTCGCCTCGGCCACAAGTCCCTTGGCGCGAGCCGTGGCAAACAATCAAGCCGCCGAAACACGCAAAAAACTTGCGGCATTGCAGGAGGAACTCACCCAGAGGGCAACGGACATGGAGCAAAAAACCAAAACACTTTCCCTCACCGATCCTCAGGCTATTTCGAACCTTGCCGAGGAGTGGACTTTTTTAAACCGCTGGCAATCCGTAATTCACGAAGCCCTATCGACGCTCTGAAGTTTACTGGACTCAGTCCGACACAATTTCTGTTCCGATACCTGCATTAGTGAAAATCTCGAGTAGCAGGCAGTGTTGGATGTGACCGCCGATCATGTGGATTTTGCCAACTCCGCGTTCCATAGCGGAAATGGCCGAGAGAACCTTCGGAATCATACCGCCTGCGATGATTTTTTGTTGGATGAGGCTTTTGACTTGTTTCGCTGTGACGCTGGGAATGAGGGAGTGGCGGTCCGAGGCGTCGCGCATGATGCCCGGAACATCGGTGACATAGATGAGCTTGGCGGCTTGGAGTTCGGCAGCCAGAGCCGCTGCGGCAATGTCGGCATTGATATTTAAAACAACGCCCTCCGGCGTTGCCCCAATCGGGCTGATGACGGGAACAACCTCGGCATGCACTGCCTCGCTCACGGATCCGGCATTGACCTCCTGCGCTTCCCCAACAAAGCCAATATCCACTGTTTCCCCTTCGATGACCGCTTGCTTTTGAAGTTGACGGGCGATGAAGACATTCTTGCCGGAAAAGCCTTTGGCCCGCCCACCGAATTCATTGATGGTCGAGACGATGGAGGGGTTGATTTCCTTGTCGAGGGTCTCCTCCACGATCTTGATCGCCGTGGCATTAGTGGCTCTGAGGCCCTCGATGAAACGAGCCTGCAATCCGGCGTCCTTCATGCGGGCCGTGATCGCCTTGCCCCCGCCGTGAACAAGCACGGGGTTGATGCCGACCGCCTCCAGAAAAACGACATCGCGCAGGAATTTATCGACGATCTGCTCGTCCTCCATCGCGGAGCCACCATACTTAATCACGAAGGTCTGGCCGCGATATTTTTGGATATAGGGCAGCGCCTCGATGAGGCATTCGGAGCGGACTTCAGGTGTGGTGAGCATTTCGTTATTCGCCGAGATTCAGCCGCACATACTCTTCGGTGAGATCGGTGGTCCAGACATAGTAGGAGCCTTTCCCGAGCTTGAGATCGACCGTGACCTTGAAGGATTTTTTGGCGGCAATGGCGCGAAGCTTTTCAAAGGGTGTCTTGGCCGCGATGCCGTTTTTCACGGAAGCGAGCTTGTCGTAAAAAATATCGGCCTTTGTGTCATCGACATTCACGCCGCAATATCCAACGGCGTCGAGAATTCGGCCCCAATTCGGATCTCCGCCGGCCCACGCGCATTTGACGAGCGTGGAGTTGGCGATGGCCTCGGCGGCGATGCGGGCCTCCTTTTCGTTTGCTGCGCCAGTGACTTCGACTTCGACAAAACGGGAAACGCCCTCGCCGTCGCTTACGATCATTCGAGCCAGGGCGCGGGTGACATCATCCAGCGCCTGCGAAAATGCTGCCATGTCTGGCGTGCAGGCGCTCAGGCCATTGGCGAGCAGGATGACCGTGTCATTCGTGCTCATGTCGCCATCGATGGTGATGCGGTTGAAAGAATTTGACACGGAGCGCTTCAACTCTGCCCGAAGAGCGGATTGGGGAATGGCGGCATCCGTTGTCACCACGCAAAGCATGGTGGCCATGTTCGGGTCAATCATTCCCGCGCCCTTGGCGATACCGCCCACGCGGAACGAGCCTTTGGAGGTTTTCACCTCGACGGCATATTCCTTCGCGAAGGTATCGCTCGTCATGATGGCAGCGGCAGAAGCGGCACTTCCGTTGCGCGAGGGCTTCAGAGCGGCGATGCCTTTGGCAATGCGATCCATCGGCATGGGAACGCCGATTCGGCCGGTTGAGCAAACGAGGACTTCTTTTTGTTTCAGGCCCAAAAGTTCAGCAGCAGCGGAGCACATGGCTTTGGCGTCCTTGAGTCCACCCTCACCTGTGCAGGCGTTGGCATTTCCGCTGTTGAGGATCACAGCGCGGTTGCCACCAGCCTTGAGATGTTCGGCCGAAACCCGCACTGGCGCAGCTTTGACATTGTTGGTGGTAAAGGTCGCAGCAGATGTGGCGACAGCTTCGGAAAAAACGACTGCCACATCGTCGCGTATGACCTTGCCTGTCTTGATTCCACAACCGGCAGCTCCGGCAAGGAAGCCCCGTGCGGCGCAAACGCCGCCTTTGATTTTTTTGATTTCGATCATAGCAATCCAGCCGTCTCGTCGAGACCGGCCATGAGGTTGAAGTTCTGCACCGCCTGACCTGCGGCGCCTTTTACCAAATTATCCTCCGCAGAAAGCAGGATCAGCCTGCCCGTGCGGGCATCGAACCTTGCGGAAATGTCGCAGAAATTAGTGCCCGTCACATTTTTCGTATCGGGGA
Source organism: Verrucomicrobiota bacterium (assembly GCA_026398285.1). GTDB lineage: Bacteria > Verrucomicrobiota > Verrucomicrobiia > Chthoniobacterales > Terrimicrobiaceae > UBA967. The sequence continues at coordinate 482 of JAPLTI010000196.1, read as the reverse complement.
GATTCTGTGAAACACGAACGAATGGCTCATTCGCATAAGCCGCCGCCAGCGCAGGCAGAATGGCTTCCGCCGAAGCCCCAGCCGCGAGGCGCGTGAAGATCGTCGTATGGATTCCACGCGTCATGGGCGCAAGGTGCGGAGTGAAGGTGATAGTAACCTGCCGAAAAGCCGCCAGCGAAAGCTCCTGCTCGATCTCCGAAAGATGCCGGTGCTTGGGCAATCCGTAGGCGCGCAGGCTTTCGTTGCACTCGCCAAAAAGAAGCGCAGTCTCCGCCTTACGACCTGCTCCACTGACCCCGCTGGCGCTGGCCACGGTGATATCCCCAGAATCGATCAGACCGGCTTTCAGAAGAGGGACCAACGGCAACAAAATCGATGTGGGGTAACAACCCGCTGAGCCAACAAGCTTGGCCGTGCGAATTGCATCACGGTGCAACTCAGGCAAACCGTAAACGGCCTCGGGGAGTAATTTTGCAGCAGGA
>JAPLTI010000215.1 GCA_026398285.1 Verrucomicrobiota bacterium | reverse complement strand
GAAGTTCGACGATTGCGTGAGTTATTCCTTCCCTCGCCAGAGTGTCTGCGACTGCGCTGCACTTTTGGGGCATCACATCCATGAGATGCTCTACGCGATCATGGAGCATTTTGGGGCTGATTTTGTTTTCGACAGCAAACTTCTCCCAGTTCCGTTTCCCGATTTCCCTCAATCGGTAAGTGCCACCAATCCTCATCGCAAGGTTCGCCCTCCGTAGATCAACCTGCTTGGGATAGGGAAGCGCACTGGAAATATCATACAGAGGCGCAAGGCGGACCTGAGCACCGGCAGCGATCAATACCGAGAAATTCTTAGCGTGGGCATCGGTTGCCCCGATGAGCCATCCGAGGATCAAGGCATCGATGAAGCGCTGTTCGTCCTCGGCGTGATTGGACGAATACTGTCGGATCAGGTTTACGATTTCGGAGGCCGACGGCCCTCCCTCATTTTGATATTTCTGCTGCGGAGCACGTCCTAGTGCCTGACAGAAATCCTCCTGATGGATGCGAAAGACGCTTCCATCCCGACGCAAGCGGTCATACCGCTCCACGACGATCACTGGGGATTCGCTAAAGTATTCCACCGTGGATGTCGCTGTGGAAAAGCCGCATTCCTTCGCCAGACGTAAACAGAAGTGTTCATTTTCCGCGAGGCCATCGAATGCGCCGGTAGCCGGCTTCAAGATGTGCGTGGTGGGCATGTAGCCGGATGGGACACCCCATCGCCCCCTCTCTTCGTCGCGGAACAAGGCGATTTTCGGCTGGGCTCCAGCCAGACTGAATTGTCCCGAGTCGGAACCGGATCGCGTGGCCGCATGGTCTCGCAGGAGCAGGGCCATGCGTTCGTCCACCTCGGCGCTCTTGAGCCAATCAACCTTCCCAAGAGGTGGATCTGCGATCCAGTTATCGATTTTTTCACTCCGCACAAACTGAATTCCTCCCGCGCAATCCTCCCCGACATGGGAGAGAAGGGCGAAGGCATTCTTTGAGGAAACCTGAAACTTGCTTCCCCAGCGCCTCAAAACCCCGTCATTGTCGGGAAGCAGCCCCCAAAGAAACGACTCGATGACATCATGGGGATGTTCCACTGCAGTCAACGGCATCGAGAGCGACAGGGGAAAAGAACCAGGATCCGACTGCCAAGTCTGCTCGTAACGAAACACCAATTTGTTTCGGCGAGGATCGCGGATCACCCGCCCCATGACCCTCTCTCTGCAGAAAACGTGCAGCTCCTCACTCATGCCTGCTTCGTTGTTGAGCGGATGATCTCACCCAGGTCGATTCTCGGGGTGAATAATGACGCCTTCGCCGAATCGACACTGAGTGCCAAGCCAAGCTGGTGAAGTGTTCTCAGGATAAGATCGAGTTGAGCGGAGGGCTTGCCCTTCTCAAGAGCCACGACCCAAACTCGGCTTACTCCGGTCTTGTCGGCCAGATTCTGCTGGGTGAGACCGAGTTCGTTTCGACGATCTCGGATCAACGCTCCCAAGTCTTTTGCGGCTCGAACGTTCATTAAGGACACCCTAGCATGTCAACGATCGGATACAAATGAAAAATGTCAACGATCATTGTCATTATCGAAATGTCAACGATCGGCGATATTTCTAAGAAAGCGGATTCGATCAAGAGCTGGTTGTCTCATCGATACCCCCGGGAACACTTGCTCTCTTCTTCTCATTCCGGCTTTGCCAGTAACGTGAGATCTGGCGGGTGGCGGTGGATAGCCATTCACGGTCTTGGGCAGCCTTGACGATATCAACGGCTGCAAAATGTTTTGGCGAGTTATGGGCAGGCTTCCCGAGAGGGTTCAGCAGCTTGGAAACGACCAACTGAGCGATATCGTGCTCATGGAAACCCAAGACAACCGCCACTTCAGCGGAGGTCAGACGGGCTGGAAGGCGGCGGCCATCGAGGAGGAGGGCCTCCTCATCAATGGAAATAGGTTTCTTGGTGTTGAACATAGAAGGGAATTCTACCCACTGTTCCGCCTCCTGGTGCTACCGCTCGGGAGCAACTTTTCAGAGTAGTGCTTGGAATACACCCGGATTCCGTATTGTGGTCACCTCGCATGAAGAGGCCGCATGAGATCCGGGCAGAAGATTTTTCGATTAAGATTCAGCCCAAGGCCAAGGGCCTCGATGAGATCTTTCCGCTCATCACTCTTTGCGCCTCTGGAAAGCTCTATGAGGTGGAGGAGTGGATTGCAGAAGGTAAGCCGATTCAATGCCACCCTTCGGATGATCCGAGATGGCGCAAGATCGCGCCGCCCCTACAGACGGCAGCAGATAGAGGATTCCACAGCCTAGAGGCGTTGCTTCTGGCCAATGGATACGATCCCAACGGCGATGACCACTCCCCGCTGAGCGAAGCCGTCCGCTCCCGAAACCACACGAGAGCCTGAATTCCATGGCTGCCATACTCAACAAGCATGCTGCTGGTGAAATCTGGTTCGGAATCAAGAACGATGGCACGCCAGTTGGCATGGAGGTCACCGAAACCACCCTACGAAAGGTATCGCAACCCATCGCCGCGCACATCGAGCCAAAGATCTTTCCGGAAGTTTCAAATGTGCTCTTGAGTGGAAAATCCTGCATCCGCGTCAGTTTCTCCGGCAGTGAGAAACCCTACTACTCACATGGTCGCGCCTACATGCGCGTTGCCGACGAAGATCGCCAACTTTCGGCCAAGGAAATCGAGTCCATCATCCTTCGCAAGAATCGCAGCCACCGCGGTTGGGACTCTGAGCCGATCCCAGACGCTTCCTTCAAGCCCGATGCCGCAAAGGTCCGAGCCTATGTCCGCAAGGCAGGACTCCCTTGGACCAACGCTCCAACCGCTCTCCAAAGCCTCGGGCTTCATGTCGATGGCCACTACCTGAACGCCGCCCGCGTTTTCTTTGCAAAGCCGCCCGCACTTGCACTCCGCTGCGCTGTTTTCGCCACTTCCACCACAGCGACCATTATCGACCAGCATGATTTCAACGGCGATATCCTGACCCTTATCGAGGAAGCCGAAAAATACATTCTCAAGAACATCCGAATCGGAATGAAACTCGATGGCCTGGCCCGAGTCGATGTCCCCGAGATCGACCGCGAAGCCTTCCGCGAAGCGATCATCAACGCTTTTTGCCACCGCGATTACCGGGATCCCGACGAAGTCCGCATCGCCATTTTCCCCGACCAAGTTGAGGTGCGAAATCCCGGCAGGCTCATGGAAGGCGTCACTCTGCGCACACTCAAAACCGCCAAAGTCTCACGCCGCCGTAATCCGCTTATCGCGGACCTACTCCGCCGAATCCACCTCATCGAAGCCTGGGGCCGAGGCATCCCTCTGATTCTTGAAAAAGCCCCCCAAGCCCGCTTCACTGAAATCGCAGGCTTCTTCATCACCGAGTTTCCTCGCCCACCGGCCGCTGGGGATTCGGTTACAAAATCCCAACCACGGTTCGATGCCACAGGGCAAGTCACGGCACCAGTCACGGCACCAGTCACGGCACCAGTTAGCGATTATGTGGGGAAACTACTTTACCTTCTCGGCCAAAGGGAGCCGCTTGGGAATGAAGACATCCGCTCAGCGTTTGAACTTAAGAGCCGACGAGGACTGCGGGAAACCTACCTTGGCCCAGCACTCTCGGCAGGCTTGATTCAATACACCATTCCCGACAAACCCAACAGCCGCCTGCAAAAATACCGCCTCACGAAAAAAGGCCGGGAATTCGCAGCCACAATGAATCCTCCTGCCAATTTTGAATGCTGAATACTGAGTTTTGAATGGAGGATAGAAATCTGGTTTTAGAAATGAACCGCTTTTCTGCAGTGAATGTCACAAGTATGGGAGCGAATATCGAATAGGCAGAAGCCGCTCAAAGTATAGCTCATCCAAAAAATGGTGCAGGATTGGTGAGGAAATCACAACCATGACTGCAAGCCTTGCCGCACTCATGCCCGCACCATCAAAGGCCGCCAGTATTTCCTGCCGCTGGCCAAGCGGCGTGCACACACGCCCCAGACTGTCCTGCTTGAGGATTTCCCCTGCTGATAATAACGATGCTGTAGATGTCATAGCCTCCAGACTACGACACCCCCACTACCTATGGCAGGTGGTGCTAGACGCAACGCTTACCAAACAACATAGCCGTAGCCCGATAAAAATCGCTCCGCTTGTATTTATATGCCTCTCCGGTCGGGAAGAAGGGAAGTCAGGCTGATCGTTGCGCGTTGGCGCGATTGAGGCTTTTTGCAATGCGGCCTTGCCGAGGGCGAAAAACTTTTAATTTTCCGCTACGGCCACTTCTTCGCGTAGCGGAAATCGGCACGATTTTCGGCGGCGGCGGATGGCTTTATAGGCAGCTATAGCGGCCAGCAGGGCAGTTACACACCAAGTTTCTGGTTCGGGAACGGCTATGATTTCACTACCGCCGCCGCTGAAGCCACTGACCGCAAAGCCGTTTCCAACGAAGCTGTTGCCCGAGTCGCTATAGAAGCTTATGTTGGCAAGGTTGGAAGTGAGGTCTGAAGTGACCGTGGTGAAGACAAGATTGCTGGGGTTTGCGTAATTGTTGACTTGTGTTCCGTATTGGGTGGTTCCGCTCCAGTTCCAGATCGCCAGAGTCGCGTCGGGCGCCCAAGAGCCTATGCCACCGAAGCGCAGAGTTCCTGCGAAGCCGGAGAAGTCGATGGTGGAGTTGGCACTGAGGGTGAGAAGACCCACCGTCTCGTCGAAGTTTCCACTTACGGCCATGCGGCCTCCATTGAGATTGATGGCAGCGTTGTCGTTGACGGCGTTCTCTGCTGTGACCAAGAAGGAACCGCCGTTGTTCAGGACGACTTGGGAGGTATTGGCGAGCGCGTTGCCGGTGGTGGCTTGGAGGGTGCCAGCGTTGACCGTGGTAGCGCCCGTGTAGGTATTGTTGCCAGTGAGTGCGAGTGTGCCGGCTCCGTTCTTAGTGAGATCGCCTGTGCCGGAAATAACGGTCGACACAGTGAGGGCATCGCTGCGGTTGATGGCCAATGTGCCGTTGTTGCTGATGCCACTTGATGAGGAAATCGTCCCGCTTGTGCCGCCTGCGCCGATTTGCAGCGTCCCAGCGCTGATCGTGGTAGCACCTGTGTAGGTGTTGTTGCCGGAGAGCGTGAGAGTGCCGGTGCCGGATTTGGTGAGGCCCCCACCGGTGCCGCTGATCACTCCACTGAGCGTGGTGTTGGAATTGTTACTCCCCGTCGTAAGCGTGTTGGCACCGAGAGTGACATTACCCGCGCCGGCAATCGAACCGATGGTCTCGCTGGCGGCGAGGTTGAGAGTCGCTCCCGATGAGATGCTCACGGCAGCGGTATCCGAGAGGGCAGAGCCGCCGGAGATCGTCAATCGGCCGACCGTGATGGAGGTTGACCCGATAAAGGTATTCGCTCCGGAGAGGGTGGCATTGCCCGCGCCGGATTTGATGAGGGATCCGGAGCCTGAGATGACGCCAGAGTAGGTGAGTGTGCCGGCGGCATTGTTGAGTGTGCTGGAGGTGGCGTCCGATAGGGTGATATTTTTCGAAACCGTGACCACCGAGGAGTCGGCATAAGACAGGGAACCGCCGCCAAGGACGAGTTTGCCCGAGCCGAGGGCTGCGGTATTGGTGTAGGCGAAGGTGCCGTCGTTCACAGTCAGGCCGCCGGAGTAGGCCATTTGGTTATAGGTGGAAAAATCAAGCGTTCCTTCACCCGTTTTGACAAGAGCCAGAGTGCCGCTGCCTGCGGATTGATCGCGGAATGAAAAGTTGCTGGCCGAGGAGCTGGTTTGCCCATTGGCGATCTGAATGGTGAGCGTGCCGTTGCCGCCGCCCTGGTTTTCGATGAGGGAGGCGGTCGATCCGAGAATGGTCAGACCAGTTATGGTTTGGTTTGTGCCATTCAAACGCAGACGGGCTGTTGCTGTGGCATTAAAAGTCAGGGGGCCTGTGCCAAGCGCCCCATCAGCTCGGAGTTCCACATTGGCATTCGTGAGGGTGATTCCTCCTGTGAAGGTGTTTGTCCCATTGAGGGTGAGGAATCCTCCACCAGATTTAACAAGCGCCAGATTGTTTTCGTTGACCCCCAAGCCACCGAAGACTGTTCCATTCAAGGTGATATTGGATGCTAGGTTTAGCCCAAGAGTTGAAGACGACGAATTTCCGCCGACAACCGAACCTCCCGACCCACTGAAGGAAAGGCTCGCAAGCGTTTGGTTCACGGAGGAAGTGCCTCCCAAAATAAGTTTGGCCGAGTTCGAAACGCTTCCGATAGTGATTGTTTTGTTAGCCAGAAGGCGGTTATCCCCGCCATCAAGTTGCAGGGCTCCATTTTGAATCGTCACTGCGCCAGTGAAAGAATTTGCACCACTGAGGGTGAGGGTTCCTGCTCCATCCTTGCTGAGAGTTCCGTTGGAAGTGGCGATGGATCCGGTAAGGATGGTGTTTCCTGAGCCACCGATGGTCAGATTTTGGGTCCCAGAAATGCCACCATTGAGTGTGAGAGACCCGCTATCGGAGTTAATGCGGGAGGCGGCGTTAAGAGCGATGTTGCCAGCCAAGGAGTTGGCCCCCGAGATGTTGCTGAGTGCACCGTCTGCGGAAACACCAGTGCCGCTGAGGCTGAGGGCTTCGGCACCCACAGAGATGCCACCTTGGAGCTGAAGAGCAGCGCCGGAGGACACTGTGGTGCCGCTGGCGGTGGAGCCAAGGGCGTCCGAGCTTTGGATATTCAAAATGCCGGCGCTGATTGTCGTGGTGCCAGTGAATGTATTTGCGCCGGAGAGCAAGAGGGTTCCGACTCCATCTTTGGTGAGCGTTCCGGTAGAAGTAGCTATGACACCAGTGATTGTTGTGTTTCCCGAGCCTCCTAGGGTGAGGTTCTGGGAGCCTGAGATACCGCCACTGAGCGTGAGAGAGCCGCTATCGGAGTTGATGCGCGTAGCCGCGGCGAGAGTGATGTCGCCGGCGAGTGAATTTGCGCCGGAAATATTGCGCAAGGCACCATCCGTGGAAACACCAGTGCCGCTGAGGCTGAGGGCTTCGGCACCCACAGAGATGCCACCTTGGAGCTGAAGAGCAGCGCCGGAGGACACTGTGGTGCCGCTGGCGGTGGAGCCAAGGGCGTCCGAATTTTGGATATTCAAAATGCCGGTGCTGATTGTCGTGGTGCCAGTGAATGTATTTGCGCCGGAGAGCACGAGGGTTCCGACTCCAGATTTGGTGAGTCCGCCAACGTTGGAGGCACCCAGCGCACTGGCGAAGGTCACATTTTGTCCATTCGTATCGATGGCGATCGCCGAGCTGCTGTTTTGTATGCGGGAGGAAAGATCGGTCGTAATGCCGACATCGTATTGCAGTGTGCCTCCGCCAAAGCTGAGGTTGCCCGTTGTGCCCAGTGAGTTCGCATTGGTGATTTGAATGCTTCCAGAAAGGAGGCTGGTTCCACCACTGTAGGTATTTGAATTGGCAAGCGTCAGGACGCCCGAGCCGTTCTGGGTAAGGAATCCTGAGCCAGAGAGGATGCCCGAGAGGGTTTGGTTGTTTGTGCCCGAATAGACCAGCGCGCCATTGTTGGTGATAGCGGCGGCGTAGGACCCGGAACCAAGGCGACCACCGGCATCGATGAGAAGTGTGCCTGAATTGATGGAGGTTGTGCCTGAGTAGGAGTTGTTACCCGAGAGGGTGAGGGTTCCCGTGCCGGTCTTAACAAGAGATCCCGCGCCGCTCAGAATGCCGGCATAAGTGGTGGAGGCATTGTTGTTGCCGACAGTCAGAGCAATGGCTGTCGGGGCGTTGTTGGCGAGGGCGATGTTGTAGCCCGAACCGTTGCTGGACGCAGAGAGACCCCCGAGCGTGAAGGCATTGGCGGCCTCTGCAGAGGAGAAGGACACATTGCCCCCACCGGTCATCACGAGGGTGCTGTTTTGAATGGCGTTCTGGTTGGCCAAGGACAGCGTGCCACCGTTGATGGTGGTTGTGCCAGCAAAGGTATTCGCTCCGGAGAGCGTCAGGGTGCTGCTGGTGTTGGCTTTGACGAGGTTGAAGTTGTTCTCGTGGGTGCCGCTCCCGCCCAGTGTGAGGTTTCCGGTGAGATTGACAGCAGAGGTCTGGTTCATGGTGAGGGTGCCGTAGCTGGCGGCTCCGCCGATGATCTTGCTGCCGGTGCCGTGGACGATGATCTGGGAGGCCGCGCCGGTGAAGGTGGCGTTGCCGCCAGAGAGCTTGAGAATGCCGGATTGGGTGGAGTCGTTCGTTCCCAACACTCCGAAGGTGAAGCCGGTGGCCGCGAGCGAACCGAGCTCTGCACATCGCTGGTGCTGTTACCCATAACAAGTTTGTTTCCAGCGTATGTAAGATCAACTTTACTTGATCCCAGGTTTTGGTTTCCGGCAATAGTGACTGTGCCGTTCCACGTTGAAGCTCCTAATGTGCCGCCGTGACCAGAAATGGCTCCCTCGATGCGAGCATTACCAGCTCCACTGAAACGGAGTTGGTAAGTATTTGCAGAGGTAGCCGAGATGGGACCGGTAATCAAAAGATCCGTTGCGGCGGCTCCATCGTTAGCGGTTAGAGTGAGGGTTGTATTACCAGCTGTGCTATTCACAGTGAGCGCAGACGCTATCGTTGCTGTGCCGTTGAGTGTGGCTACGGCAGTCAGAGTCTTTGCGGCTCCTAGGGCAATAGTGCCGCCGGTGAGAGTTGGTGTGCCCTCTTGGAAAAAGAGATTACCTGCCGCTTGCGTTCCGTTAACAGTCACGGTGTAGGCATTGATGGCATCAGTTCCTGCTGAGAAGTAGCCATCATCTGCTTGCGTCATGCCCGTGGAGAAGGTGCCAGCGGTTCCGGCTGCTGCGGTGTTCCAGAAGGAATTCACGCCCCATGTGCCGTTCGGCGTGGCCCCAGCGCCGGCGGTGGCACCGTTGCTATCCCAATACAAGTTGGCGGCCTTCAGCGAGGCGCAAGGCAGAGCGCAGAAGGTCACGGCGGCAAGGAGGAGATATCTGGGGTAGGTTTTCGGGATGCAAGCATTCCGAGGAAAGAGGGAAGACATGTTTGGAAGGGTTGGAAACCTTAGTGTAATTACTTACTTTTAGGAGTCAAAAAAAATTTCTGGGTTTTTTGGAGGGGTTTAGGGTGCTTGGGAGCGGCGTTGGATAAGGGTTTGGATGGTTTGGCGTGCTTGGTCTTCGGTGATCGAGAAGCGGGTGGCGAAGAAAAAGGCGAGCGCGGAGCAGAGGATATTGGGGGCGAAAGTGGCCCACTGGAGTCGGGTAATGGCATCCGGAGACTGGGTGGAGAGGGATTGGTCGAGGCCGACCCACGCGAGAAGGAGCCCGACGATGAAGACGCAGAGGGAGACTTCGAGCTTATAGACGAAGGCGATGGCGGCGGAAAGGAGTCCCTCGCGGCGTTTTCCATGGGTAAGTTCGTCGAGGTCGCAAATGTCGGGAACTATAGCATCGCGGAGAACAACGCCGATGGCAATGAGGGGGGCGGTGACGGCGGCGGCCACCAATTGGAGGTAAGGGTTGGACGGGGTGTAGAGCAAAGGCACCAGCACGGCTTGGAATAGGGCCAGTCCGGAGCTAATAATGAATCCGGTGCGTTTCCCGATTTTTTTGGAAATTTTCGGGACAAGCGGCATGAGGGCAAGGGATAGGAGGGCCGTGAGTGTGAGGGACCAGCCCATGATCTCGTAGGCTTGGGATTGGTTACCGGAGCAGACGAAGTAGAGGTTGATGAAAAAATTGAGCTGGTTGAAAATGACGAGTCCAAAAGCGGAAAAGAATCGCATGGCGATATAGACGCGAAAGGGTTGGAGTCCCATGGCTTGGCGGAGCGATGTGAGGAGACCGGCATGCTCCCCGCTTGAGCGGGCGAAGCGTTCCTTGGAGTGGCGAAGGACGGGGATCGTGAAGCACACAACGAGGCAGGCGAAGAAAAATCCGACCCAGCGGATGCCCGTGATGCGGTCGCCGAAAAAGGGAAGATCGGCGGTTTTGTAGCTCCACGAGACCATCATGGTGACGAGTGTCGTGAAAACCGCTTTGATGGCGATGAATCGGGAGCGCTCGTGGTAGTCATCGGTCAATTCATAGCCAAGGGCCTGATGAGACATACCGAAAGTGCCGAGGGCGCAGTAGTAGGTCGTTGCGAAGACAAAAAGATATATTGCCTGGACCCATTGGGGCCACGAGGGGTCGAGCCACCAGATGCCTGCCATCACCAAGGCTCCGATTAGGCTTGTTGCAAGGAGGATGGGTTTGCGGCGGCCCCAGCGGGTATGGAGATTGTCAGAAAAGTGCCCCAAGGCGGGATCGAGGAAGGCATCGATGAGGCGTGGCAGGGCGAAGACCGAGCCAAGCAGCTTCGGGTCGACCCCGAACCAAGTTTGGAAAATATTGAAAAGGATTCCAAAAATTTGGGCCATCGTGGCCTCGGAGACGCCGCCGAGACCCCATATCCACATTTGCTTGCGCGGTGCGGAATACGGGGTCTGCGGCGACGGGGGGGCGGCTTGGGGCTGCATTTTATTTTTCTACCACAGAGGGGTGCCTCTGGCGGTGAAGACGGTGGATGAGAATTCGAGTGCTGCGGGGGGCGCGGCGAATTCGATAGCCACGGTGGGGCCGAGCGGGTCGAGTGCCTTGCCGCTGCAATCGATGACAATGCGGTTGGCCACACGGCGGAAAGGCAAGTCCTCGCCCGATTGGAGAAGATAAACCCGGCGTGGATCGTCGGCAATGCCACGCAGTTCGAAGTCGGGATCGGGCGTTGCTGGCAGGTGGCAATAGAGAGTGTTCCCCTTGCGGGTGGTGGGTCCCCAGAAGTGGCGGTAGTCAATACCCCGTGAGGCGCCAAAGATGCCATCTCCCGATTTCGCCAGCCAGCTGCCGAGTTCGGACAAGCGCTGGCAAGCCATCTCAGGGAAGCGGGCTTCGGCATCGGGGCCGACATTGAGGAGGAGATTTCCACCAAGGGAGCGGATTTCGCAAAGGTTGCGAACAAGAGTGCGGGCGGACTTGTATTTCGCCGGATCGGGATGATAGCCCCAGGTCTCGTTGGTGGTCATGCAGGTCTCCCAGGGGCCCTGAATGGGGTCGAGCGGAATTTGTTGTTCGGGTGTGGTGAAATCGCCCGCGCCGGGCAACCGGTCGTTGCAAATGATGTGGGGTTGGAGACCGAGCATCATCATTTTCAACTCGTCCGCGTGCCAGAGGTCGCTCCCCCAACCAGGGACATCAAACCAGAAGAGGTCGATCTTGCCGTAGTTTGTCAAAAGCTCTTCGACCTGCTTGAAGAGGCGCTGGAGAAAGCGCTGCCAGCGGGCGGGGTCGAACTCCACGGGACGCACTGGCGAAGAGAACCGGAATGAGGCCGGCATCGAAACAAAGTCGGGATCCTCCCAGTCGATGAGTGAGAGATACAATCCGACCTTGAGTCCCGCCTTGCGAGTGGCCTCCACAAATGGTCCGACCAAATCCCGCTTGGGACCATGATTGCCTGAGTGGAGATCCTTCGTTTTTGTGGGCCAGAGGCAGAAGCCATCGTGATGCTTGGTGCCCAAGACGGCATAGCGGCAGCCCGCTTCTTTCGCTACGGCAGCCCAGTGCTCCGGATCGTAGGCGGCTGCGGTGAATTTCGGAGCCAGCGCGTAATAGCGCTCCGGAGTCCAGCGCTCCGCCGAGTCGCTGTCCGCGTCCTCGGCGCTGAAGGCTTTCATCGGCCAGGAAGGCTCGATGGCGGCTGAAGAATTAATGCCAAGATGAATGAAAAGGCCAAAAGCATCGTTTGAAAACCAGGATATGTCGCCGGAGCGGGTGTAGCGTGGGGATGCGTTCATAGGATTTGAGCAGAGCGGATCGTTGTGTGTTGTTGTGGATGTTGGTTGTTTTGGCCATTGGAGGAACCCCGAAAAAATGGAGCCGTTTTTTTCTTGATGGAAAAAAAAACATCGCCAGAATAAGAATGTAAGTATTTTCACAATTATGGTCAATCTAAATTTTGCGGCAGATTCTTCGAATGGGGTTTTGAACTCGGAGGGGAAGAGTCGGGTGCTGGAGGCAAAACGAGGAAATGTTTTTGAGGAGCAGGGGTGGCATGTGTGGTGCGGGAGTGTCTGCGAATGGGGCGGAGCCTGGTGGTTGTTCTACTCACGGTGGAGGGAGGATTTGGGATTCGAGGCTTGGGCGACGCACTCTGAGGTGGCGGTGGCTCGCGGAGAGTCGCCAACGGGTCCGTTTTTTCCCGAAAACCGGTGTGTGCTTCCGGTTGAAGGAGGGGCGTTGTGGGACAGGGACACTGGGCATAACCCGACAATCTTTGCTGCAGGGGAAACGCTGTGGATGGCCTACACAGGAACCTTTGGGCCATACCGGCGGGGCTTGCCGACTGTCGGGGAAATCCCGAAGGATGATCGTTGGTGGGAGCACCGGAACAACCAGCGGATTGGCATCGCGATGGCGCGGCATCCCTTGGGACCATGGAAAACAGAGGACCAACCTTCGGTCGAAGTGAATCCGGAAGGGTGGGATTCCTTAGTCGTGAACAATCCGAGTGTGTCCGCAAAACCCGACGGGGGTTGGGTGATGATTTACAAGGGGGTCACGGATGGGCCTCGGCCATTTGGCAAAGAAGTGTTGCACGGCGTGGCGGAGTCGCCGTTACCTGGGGGAACTTACAAGAAGTTTAAAGGAGTCCATCCATTTCAAGTTGAAGGTGCGGTCTTCGCGGCGGAGGATCCCTTTGTGTGGTGGGATGCCCGTGCGGGCAAGTTTCGAGCGGTTCTGAAGGACAACGAGGGCGTTCTTGCTGGCGCTGGGCGCACACTGGCATTCTATGAATCGCCAAATGCGTTGGAGTGGAAACTTTCCCGGATTCCCCCGGTTTCCGGCGCGACTGTGCGATGGGATGATGGGACAGTTGAGAGCATGAACCGCTTGGAGCGTCCTCAAATGACTTTTGATGGGAATGGCAATGCGGTGGCTTTGCAGGTCGCCTGTCTTCCCGCCGGTGAGGGGCGGCGCTCGTTCAGCCTTTCGGTCGCATTGACGAAGAACTTTTTTAAAGAGCTATGAAAACCACACATCTTGAAATGGACTTGGCGGTCGCCGGTGGCGGTTTGGCGGGGCTTTGCGCGGCTTTGGCGGGGGCACGAAACGGTTTGCGAACCGTGTTGGTGCAGGATCGCTCAGTTTTAGGTGGGAATGCATCGTCCGAAATCAAAATGCATGTGGTTGGTGCGGATTGTCACGGCTCGAGACCGGGCGCGCGCGAGACTGGCCTCATCGAGGAACTGCGTCTGGAGGATGCGTTCCGCAATCCGGGCCGCTGTTACTCGCTCTGGGATGTCCTGCTCTATGAAAAAGCAGTGGCTGAACCGAACCTGACTCTGTTGCTCGACACCGCGTGCTTGGGATGTGAGCGGGCAGCCGATGGGTCGATCAAAAGTTTGAGGGCTGTGCGCAGTTCCACCGAGGAGGAGTTTGTGGTTCGGGCGCGGTTTTTTGCCGATTGCACGGGGGATGGTGGCTTGGGGGCGGCCGCCGGTGCGGAGTTCCTTCGGGGTCGCGAGGCCCAAAGTGATTTCGGCGAGTCTCTGGCCCTTGAGCAGGGCGACGACAAGACTCTTGGAAGCTCGATCTTGCTGACGGGTCGACGCTGCGAGACCCCTCAGGCTTTTATTGCTCCGGATTGGATTCGCAAATTCCGCAAGGAGGATTTCAAACACCGACCGATCCAGAGCTATGAATATGGCTACTGGTGGTTCGAGTGGGGCGGGCACCTGAATACCATTGCGGACAGTCCAACAGTGATCCGGCATGAATTGTTGAGGATCGCGCTTGGCGTGTGGGACTATGTGAAAAATTCCGGCGACCATCCGGATGCGGCGAACTGGACATTGGACTGGGTGGGTAACCTGCCTGGCAAGCGCGAGAGCCGCAGATTCCTCGGGCGTCATGTGCTCACTCAAGATGATGTGTTTTCGGGTCGGATTTTCGACGATGCAATCGCTTATGGGGGGTGGTGGGTTGACCTGCATCCCCCGATGGGAATTGATGCTCCGGAGGAGCAACCCTGCGAGCAGATTCACTTCCCGCATCTGTTCACGATTCCACTGGGTTGCCTTCATTCGCGTAATGTGCCGAACCTGTTCTTTGCAGGGCGGAATCTGAGTGCCACGCATGTGGCGTTTGCCAGCACGCGAGTGATGGCCACCTGCGCTTTGGCCGGGCAGGCGGTGGGGACTGCAGCGGCTGTGTTGGCTTCCGGCGAGGGAAACGATATCGCCGCGCTGGCTACACCCGAGACTATTGAAAAAATCCAGCAACAGCTTTTGAAAGACGATGTCTTTTTGCCCGGCCACCGAAACTCCGATCCTACGGATTTGGCTCCACAAGCGAAAATTGCCTCGTCATCGGAGCTGCCTGGGCATCCGGCGGAGGCGGTGGTCGATGGGCTGTCCCGTCCGCTTCCCAGCCATCTCGGCCCGTGGGCGGATGGCGAGTCCCATGCTTGGAAAGCGGCGGAAGGAACAGCCTGGATCGAGCTTTCCTGGAATTCCCCGATTCAGGTTGGGGAAATCCACCTGTGCTTCGATTCCGGCCTCGATCGCGAGTTGATGCTTTCGGCCAGCGACCATTCCAGCCGCAAAATCATCCGAGGGGCGCAGCCTGAAATCGTGAAGAGCTACGAACTGCACGATGGCGAAGGGCGTTTGCTTGCAAAAGTGGAAGCCAATCACCAACGACGCCGCATTCATCGCTTCTCGCCGCCTATCCAAGTCCAGTCTTTGCGCTGCACACTTCTTTCCACGCATGGTGCCGCATGCCCCGCTCTGCAGGAAATACGCGTGTATGGGCCTGCTGATTGATCCGCTGCCCCATGGCGATGGAAAGCTTGGCATGAAGCCAACCATACGCCTGGCTGTGGGCGCTGTTTTGCTCCTTGTTGGTGTGTTGATAGGTTTTTTCCTTCGTGGAGGGACCTACCGAGCCGAGGAGCAGAATGCGACGGTCGCATCCGCAAAGCCCATGGCCAGCCGAGTCGCGACTGAGAGGGCTTCATTTGATCCCCAAGAGGACATCGCACCGGAAATGAAAATGCCAAAAGCCCCAGCATCTCCGAGGTCAGGTCAAAAATGGAGGCTTTGGTTGGAGGAGCTTCTGGGCGGCAATCCCTCCGGCGAATTGCTCAAATTGGGCAAGTTGCCGGAGGCTCAAATCCAAAAATACCTGGCGGCCAATTCTTCCGATCCAGATGCATGGATTGCCGCAGCCTATCTTCGGGAGGGGAAGCCTTCCTTGCGCGAGGCGGCATTGAAATTTCCTGAGGATCCCGCCATTCAAGCCCACATGGCGATTTCGACGGATGACCTCGTCGAACGACGCTCGGCCATCGAGAAATTGCAAGCAGTGGACCCCGACAACGCGATGGGCGACTACCTCTCCGCACTTGACCACCTCAAGCAGGGCCGCCAGAGCGAGGCCCTGAAAGATTTGGCTGCCTCGTTGAACAAGACAGATGTGGATGATTTTTCGCGTTCGTTCATGCAAGCCTTCGAGGACGCCCATCTTTCCGCCGGCTTTCAAGGTATGGATGCTCAGGTGGCAGGTCTCATGTGTTTTCCACGAACGGTCATTCCCCAGTTGATCGATTTATCGAAACAACTCAAAAGCCTTCAGGCTACCTCCGACCCGGAGACTGCGGCCACGATCCGCTCGGCTGGGTTGACAATAGGCCAAAATCTTCAGTCCGGAGAATACGAGCTTTTGATCGATCAACTGGCAGGGATGTCGATTGAAAAAAGATTTCTGGATCCGTCATCGGATGCGAACCGTCTCAACGAGATTGCCCAAGAGCAGGCGGAAATTCAGAGACTCAGCAAAATCATCCCACAAAAATTATTGCAAGCCTCACCCAGTATCGCCTCGGGCTACATGGAACGCTGAAAAACCCAAGGCGAGAGGCAGGCGATGCAGTGGCTTGAAATGCAATCTTCCAATCATGAAAAACCATAATTCCCGAAAAAAAACCTGCCCTTCATTTTCAGATCATTCGGGCGCGCGCGCGCGCGCGCGCTGCTTCCCGCTTCACGCACTCGGCGTGAGTTTTTTGTTGAGCACTACGTTCTTGCCCACTGTGGAAGCCGGTGTGCGGCTGGCGCCAGGTTTTTCAAGCGGGATGGTCTTGCAGCGGGATGTTCCCGCCCGTTTGGCGGGTTGGGCGGATGAAGGCGAAAAAATTCAGATCAAGTCTGGCGGCCAGGTTGTTGCCGAGTCGATCGGGCGCGGCCAGCAAACCATGTGGTCGGTGGAGTTGCCTGTGCTCAAAGCCGGCCCGGTTCCCGATCTTGTGATTCAAGGAAACAACACCATCACCCTCACGGATTTGTTGGCTGGAGATGTTTGGGTGTGCTCGGGACAGTCGAATATGGAGATGACCCCGCATGCCTACGGTGGGATCAACAATGCTGCCGAGGAGGTTGCCAAAGCAGGGAATCCGCTTTTGCGCTTTTACATTTCCACGAACAACAGCGGCCCGTGGACCGCCTGCACTCCAGAATCGACGGCAAAATTCTCGGCGGCGGGTTACTACTTTGGCTCGTTTTTGCAGAAGGAACTCCAGGTGCCGATCGGCTTGATCTTGGCGGCTACAGGAGGCTCCCGTGCGGAACCCTGGGCTCCTCCCGCCCTTCGCGAAGCTCTTCCGGAAAAGGCTCGCGAAGGGGCTCGCAAGACCTTGGCGGAGTTACTCCCTGTGTGGACAGTGGAGAACGATGCGATTGTGAAGTGGAGGCAGGAGGAGAAAAAAGCCAAAGAGGCAGGTCTCCCTCCCCCCGTCCAACCCGTCCGCACCCTCACAAGCGAGCAGCAGCAGGCCGTCGCAGACGCGCGCGCCGTCGAGAATATGGGAAGCCTCTTCACTCCCAAAATCCAACCAGTGACCTCGCAGACCATCAAAGGTGTGCTGTGGTATCAAGGGGAGAGCAATGCGGAAGCCAAAGGCGACTATGTCTGGCTGATGGGACAGGTCATTTCAGGTTGGCGTGCGGCGTGGCGTCAGGATGACTTGCCATTTATCCTCATGCAGTTGGTTAATTTTCATTCGAAAACCACCAACAAGTGGGTTCAGATGCGTGCCGACCAGCAGACGATCGCCGAGACAGTTCCCCATTGTCACATCGCGATTGGATTGGATTTGGGAGACGCCAAAACCATCCATCCGCCCGATAAAAAAGGTGTTGGCACGCGATTGGCGCTGGTCGCCTTGAAGGAGGTCTATGGTCGCAATGTCACGGCTCACGGACCACGTGTGGCAGAGGTCTCGCCAGAAGGTGATGCCGTTAGAATCCGCTTCGATGCTGGAGGCATGGACGAAAAGGTTGTGCTGAAAACCGCGTCAGGAACTGGACTGGAACTGGCAGGCAGAGATAAGAAGTTTTTCCCTGCCACCACCCGCCTGGAGGAGGGCAGCCTCGTTCTCGAAGCTGCTCCAGTGCAGGCTCCGCAGTGGGTGCGCTATGGTTGGTGCGACAACCCGGATGTCACGCTTTTCAATTCATCTGGTCTGCCTGCAGCGCCATTTGAAGTGGCGGTTCCCTTTTCGAAAAAATGATTTTTCCCTCTCAAGTGACAATGTGTGATTGGTCGAAATTTTTTGATTTGCGCGGGGGATTAGCGAACTGCCGTGCGCGGTTCGAGCAGGCTCGATGCGGGCGCGTAGCTTTTCTTGGCGGTTCGATCACGCAAAGTGAGGGTTGGCGGAATCTGGTGATGGATTCTTTGCGTGCGAGGTTTCCGGAAACGCAGTTCGATTTCGTGGCGGCGGGAATCGGCTCGCTTGGCTCGGTGCCCCACGCCTTCCGGCTGGAGAGCGATGTGCTTTCGAAGGGTGATATCGACCTGCTTATTGTCGAGGCCGCGGTGAACGATACCGTGAATATCCCCAATGACCCAGACCGCATGCGTCGTGGCATGGAGGGCATTGTCCGCCATGTTCGTATGGCCAATCCTCTCACTGATGTCATTCACCTGCACTTTGCCATGCCTGAGCACTTGGCCGATTATCAGGAGGGTCGCGTGCCGAAGGCGATTGCAGAGCACGAACGCATCGCGGAGGCCTATGGCAATCCCTCACTCCACTTGTCACGGGAAGTCTTCGAGCGCATTCGAGCCGGAGAGTTCACTTGGGACCGGGATTTTCAGGATTTGCATCCCTCTCCATTTGGGCACGCGCTTTATGCGGCCGGGGTGAATCGCCTTCTCGAGGCTGCTTGGAGCGGCACGGGGACGATGGCAGCGCCCCATGCCTTGCCTATCTCTCCGACGGATTCCGCCAGTTATTTCCATGGCCGCTTCGCGCCGCTCGAAGAGGCTCGTATCGTGCAGGGCTTCCAACTTGTCCAGCGATGGATTCCCGACCTCCCTGCCAAGACGCGACCGGGCTTTGTGGATGTGCCGGCATTGGTTGCCTCTTGCCCCGGCGCGGAGTTGCGCCTTCTCTTTCACGGCACGGCCGCGGGGATCCTTATTGCTTCAGGCCCGAAGACCGGAGTGCTGGATGTCTCTTGCGATGGCGGGCCCTTACGCCGTTTCGAGACCGCGACGGCTTGGAGCCAAGACTTGTATTTACCTTGGACTCTGATCCTCGCCGATGATCTGCCCGATGCCCCCCACGATCTTTTGTTGCGTCTGGACAGGAAGTATAATCCGCCAGCTGCCACACTTGTAATCTGCCGGATTTTGATCAACGGTGTCCCTGCGTTCTCACCGAAGCTAGCTTAGGCTTTCAGCATGTCGCCCGGGCTCCGCATTCCCAGCTGGTTTACGGGGCAAACTGTGTTTGTTCGATGATTCGCCAGTTGTAGTATTTATCCAGCGGATCTGTGGCGATTTTGCTTGGGACGGCCGCATAGTCTGGAATGCGCGTGTCGTTGGGGTTGATGTATCGCTCGAGTGTCGTGTTTCCACGGTATTCGCTCATTACGACGCCCTTCGACTCGTTCCATATATCCTGCGGCAGGCTGGCCGGATTTTTGAGAGCCTGCACTGTGTAGTAGACGGTGAAGGTATTCGATTTCGTGGTGACACGGCCAAGGAGGTTTGCGTAGGGGCGCTCGCGCGTGTTGTCGCCGACCAAACCGAAATCATCGCCATACCAGGCTGTGCGGGCGGCTGCATCCGTGGACCAGCTCGAGCCTTGTGGAACGAGAAACACATCGCAAATTTCCGTCGGGGATTTGAAAATCTCATTCGCTGCGAATCTCTCCCGGAATTGTCGCAGCGTGCCGTCGGTTTCACTCAGGTTCAGGGGGAGGCGTGCATTGGAGCCGATGCCAATATCCAATTTTTTGTATTTATCGGCATCACCTCTTCTCACCTTGGCGATTCGTTCGGAATCCAAAACGGACAGAAGCGGGGTCTTGCGGTCGATGTAGGTGAAGGGCTGAATTTGGTAATTCATATTGACCTTCCCAGCGGTGGAAAACGGTTCACTGATGGCATATGGCTCGACCACGGGCATCCAAAAGAGATCGAGTAGCAGGTGGTCGCGAGGCGACTCCAGCCCCTTGTGGCCAAGCGGCCCGGGCCGGAAGAGAAGCGTCTGCCACGGTTGGGCTGAAAGAACTCCGGTCGGTAGCGAACCAAACATCCCGGCGGAAGGGATCATGCGGTTGGGCGAGAATAGACCGCCTCCAAGAATCTCAGCGTAGTAAAAATCCGAATCAAAGAAGGGAATGCCAGTGCTGATGTTTTTTTGGTTTCCGTCATCCGGTTTGTTGATGTAAGGGCCGTCCATCACGATGCCCATGCCATTGTCCCAGTCGCCAGGGACACTGGAATTGTTGGCCGAGAAGGCTCCGTTCAAACCGGATGGCACCGCAGGCTGGGCCGGATTGGGGGTGAGATTGCCGAGGGTGAGATTTCCACTGGCATTCGAAATGATTGACGGCTCGTAATAAGAGGCGCTTTGAGAGAGCTTTCCGTAGGGTCCGCTTCCAGCCATTTGAAACCCTGCCCCCATCATACCTAAAAAGGCTGAGCGATTTATCCCATTCGCATTGGGGTGGGGGTTAAAAGCTGCTGCAGGAACCTGGGCACGATTCAACAATCGATAGTCTGTGAAGTTTCCACTCGGAGCCAATGTGTAAAACACATCCCGGTCCGGTTCAACCAATCCACAGACATAGGTGTATCCACCGGCATAAAAACTTGTCTGGGGACTTGTGGTGGAACTCCCAAGCATGTTCGAAGCGAGATGAAAACGATCCCTTTGATAGCCTCCCTCCGCAGCATTGGAAGCCGTCAATCCGAATCCTCTGTTGCGGGCAAGCTTCGGAGTCGGAATCGTTCCTGGAAGTTGACTGAAATCCAAGGTGTAGGTGGAAATCCATTTTTGCGGCTCCGAATTTTGGGCTCCATTTCCACTGAACAACGCCAGTGTCACATTTCCTGCCGTGAACGATACCGATGGGGCGTTTGCGGAAACCGGAATAATGTTTCTACTGAAAAACGGGTATGTGGTTCGGCGCCCAAGGTCACCAAACCCTAAAGAGCGGGCTTTGGGACCTCCTTGCAGATAGAAGATGAGTTTTCGCGAATCGATGACTGCCCCAAATCCACGGGTTCCGGGAGGCTGGTTGACTGTTCCATTTTGGGCCGGATCACAATAAATCCAATCGTCTGCCGGGAAATCCATGGCGACACCATCGAGTGTTGCCGAGTTAAGGCCTTGGATGCGCAGGCTGAATCCGGATTTTGTTTCCGCATATCCCATGGCTGGATTGAAGAAACTCATGAGAAACAATCCTTGAACCGCCACTTTACCATCTGCCGGGAGGCGGCTCGCGGCGTTAGCCCAAGATGTAGAATTTCCCGAGTCGTAGAGAGTGCCTGCTTGGGAGGTTAAGACCGTGGCGTTCGTGGTTGTGGCGTTAACAGTAAGATTCCCCTGCCCCACACCGACCAGGAGGAAGCCGGCATCAGCGAGGACCTCAAATCTCCCAAATCCCCGAGTGTTCCAAGTCGGGTGGATTGCAGGCGCCACGATCCCAGCGCTTGTGGAGCTATTGGATGAATATCGGTTGGCTGGAGCAAGAAGGGGGTCTTGCAGATTGGTGATGCGCACATAGTCAAAAATTTTGGTGAGGATATCGCGGCGGTCGGCTGGGTATTTGGTGGTAAAACTCGCGCCCCAGCCCGGGATGTTTTGCTGCGTGAGGTGATCGAGATAATTCAAAAGGCTGAGATTTCGCGGCAGGTTGATATCGGTGGTGCAGCTCTGTGAATCGGAGCGGGTGAAGTGGTAGGTTTGATTGCCATTGACTGTGGCTGCGCGGGCCAGCAACAGGTCTTTGGGAGAGCGCCAGGCAGATGCCGCGTTCGCGTGGATCGGCCAAACACTGATGCGGGGCGTGCCAAAGAGGGTGAGTTCCGGCGAGCGACTGTGTGAGGTGAGGAGGAATTTCACGCCTTCGAGTTGGTCTGCGGAGAGGAGGGGTGTCGCCGATCGGTCAGGAGTGTAAAGGAGTTCACCTGCCGAGGAGAGAAGACGGTCGGCTTTGGAGGTGTTGTTTGCTGTATTCGCCACCGTGGCGTCGCGGGAGCCTCCGTAGGTGTAGCGGGGGGTGAGCTGCAGGACTTGATTGCTGGTGAGCGACGGGAAGACTTTGCCGAGTGTGGTCGTGCCGGGATGTCCGGGATAGCGTTGGAATTCGCCGCTGGCTGGTTGGTATTTGGCGAGGTTGCGTTCGTCGGGCGCTTCGAAGCGCGGGGTATCCCAGAAGGTGGCGTTGGATGAGATCGCATTCCCTCGCCCGCCGGCGGTGTTGATATTCAAGCGGCTGGTATTGTCATCGGCCCAGAAGGCGATGCGGCCTACAATCGGATTGGCAGCGCTGGCTCCCGCGACAGTAACGCTGTCGGTTCCGCCCGATGCCGCGGCGGGGGCCACGATTTCGCCATTCTGCAAGACATACATCCAGCGGACGGGCATCGGCAGTGAGCGGCTGGTCTGGTTGCTGGTGAGAACGGTGATCGAGGTAGTCCCATTGCTGTTAAACCCCTCGATCGCTCCCATGGACGATGGATCGAGAATCGGGAAGCGCCGGGTGAGGGTTGCATTTGAGGAAATATCGACTGGGGCGTTCAAATCCACCCAAAGCGACTTCGAGTTCCTCCAGTCTGGACTGGACGGGAGGTCTGCTGCGAGGTCGGTGGCAGTGGATGTGGTGAGCGAGGAGGACGAGTAGAGGCGATAGACCGTGCGGAGCGTGCCCGAGGTGTTGTAAAGGCGGATCGCACCCGGCTGGGAGGCCCAAGAAGTAAAATTTCCGGCGGTGGTGGCGTGGTCGATCTGGGCTTGCACCAAATTAACTGCCGTATCAGCCAGTGAGCGGGCAGAACTCGAAGCCAACTCGTTGGCGGTGGATTTTCTCAGCGTGACCGTGCGTGCGAAAAATCCGATGGCGACGATGGAAACAAGCACCAGCATTCCCAGGACAATGACAAGGGCGGCGCCACGGTTGTGGAAGCGGGAGGACATCATGGTCGATAAAGAATGGGGCGTGAGGTGTCGGGGTTGACTTGGATGGTGGTGTAGTTTGAGGGTGTGGGCTCCTCGCGGGCGGAAATGGTGAGGAAAACCTGGGCGCGATCCCCGGCAGAGGGTCGGGGATCGAGTTCGCCGGAAGGGCGGATGGTAAATGACCGATAGGTAGCGCCTGCCCACGATCCACCGGCAGCCATGGTTCCGCTACCCATCTTGCTCAACCAAGGGGAGAGTGACTCGTTGAGTAGCATGCCCTGAGGGAAAACAACCGGCTTTTCTGCGGGTTGGCCGAGGCTGGGCCACCAGAGTTGGAGGGCTGAGAAGTGGGAGTCGCCGTTTTTTTTCAAAATTCGCACCTCGATCGAGCGGTTGCGCACCTCGGCGAGTTGGCGCGCCAGTTCGATTTGCCCCGAGAGCATGTTAGCGGCTTGCGTGATGTTGCTGGAACTGGCGATGGAATTGAATGCGGGTGTCACCAAAACTAAAAGAATCGCCAGAACGGCAACCACGGCCAGCAATTCAATTAATGAGAAGCCTCGTCTTTTCATGGGGTCTGGCTCCATTTTGCCTCGCGCAGAGTGACCGAGGATGACAGCACCAGGTGATTGACCTTGGCTGCCGTCAGAGCCGCACGGACAGCCTCCAAGTCGGACTCAAAGCGGGTGACATCCTGAAAGCGATTGGTGAATGCCGATGTGATCGCCGTAGGAGCGGCCGAGCCTGATGCCAGGCGGGATGCCGAGGCTTCGTCCATCACAATCATCGTCACTTGCACCGAGGGAGGAAGCTGTGCTTTTTGAATAGCGCTACCTTGTCGGGAATTGTAGGCGAAATTGGCACTCAAGTCATTTCCCTCGGGATCTTGCACCACAGGAAGCCGCGGCCAGAGAATCAGGGCCAGAACATTTGACGCGATCGGAAAACCAACATCGGGAATGGTTTTCACCGCATTCGTCCACGATCCATCGGTCGTCGTGAAGACCTGCAGGCTGTCAGCAGGTTGAATTCCTTGCATCAACCGGAAGCGAAATTGCTCCGGCACATGCCCTGGCTTCCATTGGGAATCACTGCCAAAATCGACCCAAAATCCCACAGCGTTCAACAGACCACTGGAAGTGGTATTCCCGTTTCTCGAGAGAGGAGCCTGGAAAAAAACGGCGTGGCCCATTGTGGACGGCGCGATCAAAAGATGTAGATCGGATTTGCGGACATAGTTATTTGGATTTGCGGGATTGTCGTAGTCCCAATAAGTGTTCAATGTCGCTTGGGAAAGTGTCGAAAGAATCTGCTCAAAACCGGCACGCGCAGCAGAGTATTGATCGATCTTGGAATGGGCATTCCGCAAAGTGTTTAAAAGTGAACCGGTAGCCGAGGACAAGAGAATAACCAGAACTCCCAGAATTGCACTCGCCACGAGAACTTCAACCAGCGAAAATCCGTAGCAGCGTTTGGCACGACTTTTTCCCATAACTTATTATTGGGAAGACTGTCGGGCCACAAGCAGGGTGAAGATATTTGTCGACTGTGAAGAAGGCGGCGCAAAAGCCGGAAAGGTAACCTTCAACATCATGCGCTTTGCACTGCTTTCGAATCCCCCCACCTGTCCCGTGATTGCGGGCTCCGATGCCATGAAACGAAGTTGAAAAAAACGATCCGTTTCAGGAGCAGATGCTGGCAGGCGTCGCCCAGATTGGTCAAAATACCAGAGTTGCAGCGGCAGGCTCTCCGAGAGATTCGCAAAATTCGCCGTATTCATCTCCGAACGCACTTCCTTTCGGATCGCCGAAAGGGAAGCCTCGATTGCGGCATTTTGAAGGGTTTGCAGACCATTCGGAACCAAGGCCAATAAGGCCAACAAGCTGAACGAAACGATCCCTATCGCAAGACACACCTCCACCAAAGAAAAGCCATAGCGTCTTTCTAAAAGAGCATGGGGGAGGTTTGGGGGCTTCATAAAGGTCAACTTAAAATGTAAGTATTTACTTTTCGGAAGCAAGCTCATTTTCCGGTAACTCTATGTATGTCACACGCGCGCTGTAGACTCGCGGACGATGAGTTCAACGGGGATCCGTTTTTCGATAATGGGTTGGGAGGATTTTTTGTGGCTGGTGAGTTCGAGAAGAAGGGCGGCTGCTTCGCGGCCGATTTGGCTGCTGTTCTCTACTGTGGAAGTGAGCGGGGGAGAAACGATTGAGGCAGCGCGGCCGTTGCCGTGGGAAACGATGCTGAGATTCCCCGGGATATCAAGCTTGCGCCTTTTGGCAACGGCGTAAAGTCCCAGGGC
Source organism: Verrucomicrobiota bacterium (assembly GCA_026398285.1). Taxonomy (GTDB): domain Bacteria; phylum Verrucomicrobiota; class Verrucomicrobiia; order Chthoniobacterales; family Terrimicrobiaceae; genus UBA967. The sequence continues at coordinate 17,073 of JAPLTI010000215.1, read as the reverse complement.
AATGGGTTCGTTGGCACAAAAAACGCCTGTGATTTGCGGATGCGAATCGAGAAATTGTTCGATCAAGGACTCATCGGGCAGGAAGGTGGGCATGACGACTTGGGCGACAGAGACTGCCGGGTGGGACATGGCCGTTTGAGTGAAGCCCTCGGCGCGTTCGCGGCCTGTGCTGATGTTCCAGGGGCCGCCGATATGGCCAAGCACACGGTGTCCGAGGCTGGTGAGGTGTTCGGCGGCGAGTTTACCACTTTCAAAATCGTCGCAGCCTATGAAATGGCAGTGGGCGCGCGTGAGGCGGCGCACGACGACAACGAGCGGGATTTTGCGCGAGTGGATTTCGTCGAAATATTCATCGGAAATTGTGTCGTCGCCTGGAAAGAGAACAATCCCCTCCACGCGCCGATCGAGGAGATGGTAGATCATCTCCAATTCGTTGATGGCCGCAGACGGGCAGTCCAAGGCGATGGGAACATAGCTGTGATGAGCGAGTTCCTGCTGGAGTCTGGTGAAGAGTTGTGCCCCCCATTCAGAATGGATTGGAAGGATGGCGCCAATGAGACCGGTGCGGCCGGTTTGGATGCCGGAGACCAGACGATTGGGTCGGTAGCCCAGGGCATTGGCGACGGCCTCGACACGCTCTCGGGTTTCATCAGAGAACTTGGCCTTCCCGGCAAGGATGCGGGACACGCTGGCAACGGTGAGATTCGTCGCTTTGGCAATGTCTTTCAGAGTGGGCTGTTGGGCCGGGTGGTTCAGCGATCGGGCGGGTTTCAAGGTTGAGGAGTCTGAGACTATCATAAAAATGAGGCGCTTTTTTCAAGACTCATTTTGATTCATGAGTCTTTTTTCTCTTTGGAGCGACTCTCGTAGCAGGGGCGCTCAGTGGGATGAAATTCTGCAGCGGGGGTGATCGAAGCGGCTCCCAGAAGCATTCCCCTCGCGGGCTATGGAACGACCGGAAGGTGAGCACCTCAGAGGGGGGAGGGGGATTTATTTTTTAAGGAGGCGCACGAGTTTTTCCAAGGCTTCATTGCTGATGAACGAGTCCCAAACAATGATTTGGGAGAAGGGAACTGGAGGGGTTTCCTTCTGGTAGGAACCACCGATGCTTATAATGCCGGAGGCGTTACCAACGGGACTTGTAACCAAGGAGCCTTGATCAATATGCTCCGGATCGGGAGGCGCAAGAAGCTGCCAATCCAGCGAGGTGGAGCCTCCTTCGCTTTTCCAGCGGACTGCCAGCCAATACCACTGTGAGGGTTCAAGTTTGCAGATCGGTTTTAGCAGGGATTTGTCCGCCTCGTCGGCAATGACAAGCCTCAAGAAGCCTTTCACGATGGCGATTTCGAAGTGTGTCGGCACACCTCTTGTGCTGCGCTCGAACAGGTTAATTTTTGCGGGTTTGTCGTCTTCTGGTTCTCTAAAGCTCGATGGCGTCTGAAAAAGAAGGACGACGGTGCCCTGCGGAGAGGAAGCAATAGAAGTGTCGGAGGAAGCGATCAGCAACGAGGAACTTGGAGCAGTCGCCGGATCGGTTACAAACCCACTTTTGCCCTCCCAGTATCCAACGCCTGGAACAAGCTTCGCGCCGCGAAGATTCAATCGCCCCGGAATTTCAGATCCGAGATTTTCATCCCCTTCACCTTGCAACCATAAGACGGGACGGTTTTGCGAGGCACTTTCCACAGATTGATTCCAGGCTGCGGGCTGCGGAGCCGCATTGACATTGGAAGTTAAGCCGCAAAGCCTAAATGCAACAAGAAGCAAAAAGAAACGGGTAGGAGTGGCAAAGAAGGGGCGCACAGGGAGACTTTTTAAAGTGATTATGGTCATAACGAGCAGCAAGCAGGAAGTGTTGACGTTGATTTTCTGCCTTTAAAATATGTAAATACTTTCAGGCATTTGCAAGGGGAATTTTGAGTCATCGAAAAAATCGTGTGTTCGTGAGAAGTTTTTAGGTGCGCTCCGAGGACTATGGATATTGTTTGAATTCCCTATCAGAATTTTGGCTGTTTGGCTCATTTTGTGTTTTCGTTTTCAGCCCAAGCTGGGTTGGTTGTCTTCGTAGTTTGTAGCCCATGCCCAATAAAGATGAGTGAGAATTTGGACGCGGAGAATCGAATCGTCATGTAAATACTTTTTCGCATCCGCAAGGGAAACTGCAGGCACTCGGTGCGCAAGGCGTTTGAATTATGAGTAATTCTCGCTGAGTTGCCGTGGGAAAAGTGCTATTGAGGAAGGGTTCCGCCGCGAGTGCCCTTTTCTTTGAATAAGCAAGAGGCTTGCCAGTAATGCCAGCAGGTCCGTCGACGAGCGCTTGCGACAAAGACAAAACACCAAGTCTCCAGACCATCGTAGCGCGGGTCAGCAATTTCAGTCGAAAATAATGATTGACGCCGACAAGTAAATACTTACACTAATATTTTTTTATGTTCACATACTCCCTCGACCGCCCTCATCTGCAATGTTGTTTTACTATGTCGACTACCGTTCGAAGACTGCGCTTGCCTCTGCGGTTCGCGAGCGTCTTGGCGCTGTTCGGGGCGATAGCAACGAGCGCTGCTGTTACCAAGACCCCACAGGTAACGGGAGGAGGAGAGTCAGGATCTGCCAGCGTGACGGTGGTGAACCAAAGCGAGAAGCCCGTGTATGCGACAACGCTGAATCTCCCGGCCGATGCGGCAGCGAAAGCGGCAGGAGTCGGGGCGAATGTGCCCTTGGAACTTGTCCGAGGGGATGGTGCTGCGATCCCACTGATCCGGCAGAAGTCGGATGGCGGCGAGATTCTTCATGCGGTGGTTTCCCTACAACCTCGCGAGCGAATGGAATTCAAAATCCGGAAGGCAAAGGCATGGGGAGCACCAAGCGCCACGGCCGCGTTTGATGCGCAAAGCGGCTCTGGATCTTTGAGCAACGGAATCCTGACTCTGGCTTATGCTGACGGAAGGTGGTCCCTCGCGTATGCTGGGAATACGGAGACAAAGATATGCCAGAACAACCGTCTGGATTTCTGGCTTTCGGAGGAACCACATGGTCGTTTGCTCGGCTTCAAGGACGACAAACTTCGCGATATGAATCTTCTGCGCTCGACCGAAAATGCAACCTTGATAGAGAGCCGCGCAACGGCCAACCCGGATGGCTCGGCAACCCTCGTTCTTGCGCACCGCTTCCCGACATTGGGAGAAAATGTGGTCTGGGAGGAAACATTCACTCTCCAAGCCTCCGAGCCTGTGCTGATCTACAAGACCCGCTGGACCTGCACAGACGACCGGACGCGATACTTGTCTTATGTCGAAATGGGAGCAGGGCTGAAAGGTGATTTTGGCCCTCTCCTGCAGGGCAAGCTCCGGTTCTTATATGATATTCCAACCTCGGGCAGCGAAAAAACGGCCTCTGGGATTAGTGTCGCCAATACGAACAAGACCAGCACAGCAGGCCCACGGATTTTGCTTTCGGGAAAGAACACAGGCTTCACGCGCGTTTCCTGGCGCAATGAGCGCTGCTGGGTTGGTGTCGATTCCGAACTGGGAAATGGTCTGGCCTTTTCCACTCTTAAAGATGCCTATGTTCGTTTCATTCCCGGGAACACAGTTTGGGTCATCAACAATACCGGTTACCTCATCCGCCTGCTTGACGATGTGCAGGAAAATCAGCCTTATGCATTCAGCAAGGAGAAGCCGCTTGAACTGGGATTTGCCATTGCGGCGACTTGCGGAGAGGTGGGTATTTGGAACCAAGGGCGAAACCTTTTCAAAGCGGTGACAAGCCAGGCATCTCCGACAGTAGGTGATGCCTGCACAGTTTACCTTAACGGAAAACCCGTGAAACCCGGCGAAACGATCTGCTTCACCGCGAACGCAAAGGACACATCGGCATTCGTCACGAATGGCCGAACGCTGATGGCTCAACTCGAAACCGATTTCACTCGGCCGTTTCAGCTTCGGACGAAGGTTTCCGGTGCAACAGCAGAGCATCCGCTGAAAATTGTGGCAACCTCGGACGCAGGAGAGGCGTTCACAGTAGCGACATTCGAAAAGGATGGGGAGGAAACCATCGATTTCACGAAAGTGACGGGATGGTTGCACAGCCGCAGAGTTTACAATCTTGAGATTTTCCAAGGAAAACTCGCCAAAATGGAGTCTCTGGTGCTGGAGAGTGCTCCGTTCGTCGCACCCGAGCTTAACCTCCCGGCAGACGGCCTGAACATGACCGATATTGCGACCTTTTTCCATTGGTTTCAGGTCCCTGGAGCGATCGACTACGAAATCCAGTTGGCCCGCTCGCCAGAATTCGAGAACCCCACGAGCTTGAATGTGCGCTCGGAGGTTGACATGCCCTACTACATGCCAAAGGAAAGCGAACTTCCCGCTCCGGGAGAGTGGTTCTGGCGAGTGCGAGCGCTGGAGGAAGGACGAGCTGGAGAATGGTCAACGACCCGCCGCTTCACCTCCAACAAAGAACTCCCCAAAAGACCTCTCGTTTTCAAACCAACTCCCGAAAACCCGCTCTTCACCTTTGAGGGTTGCCGCGTTCCAGACTGGAGCCGTTTTCACAACACGATCCCGCCGGATATTCAAGCCAATGTGGCAATAAACACGGGCATTTACAAAACCAACGATCACATCGGATACCTGCGCCCACTGAAAGACATGGGCGTTAAAACCTTTTTGCGCACCCATGCGCCTGCCCCGATGTCCCGATGGGCCCCCCTCTCCATGGTGGAAGAGGTTTTTCAAACCTACCCGAATGTCATCGGCATCTCTGGCGGCGAAACGCTTTCCGCCCACTTTCACGGTGGCGAAAAAGAAGAATACATCCAACGACTTGTGAAACTCTGCGCAAAATACGGCCGAGTTTTTTACGAAGCGGATGGATCTTATCCGAAAGAAAATAAATATCAGGCTCTTTTTGAAAAAAACAGCGCGTTTATGAGGGAATACAAAGACTACTTCATCCTTGCGCAAAAAAACAATATCCTTCACAGACAATTCGTATCCCAAAGTTCCGTTCTGGGATTATATCTGAATGATGACATCGTGGCCCAGGGAGCCTGGGAGGACGGGGGCTGGTATTGGCAGCAAGTCGGCTTCCGCAAACTGGGAGAAATTCTCGGTCAGAGGGCTGGCGATGTGACTAACATGCCACGGATTTTCTGGACGCTCAACCATGTGATGGGCTTGGCACGCGGCTGCTCGGTCTTCAGCTTTGAAGGCCAAGTTGGAACAACTCCCGTGCCCAAAGACTGGCGCATCGCCGAAAAAGGTCTTCCCGAAATCACTGATGCAGCCTACCGCAATCCCGCCGCCTTCTGGACAACGGATGGCGAGCTCACAGAAACCTTTGATCGGTTTTGCCTTCCATTTATCCGTGGATTGCTCCAAAAAAATCTTGTTCCGACCAAACAAGCTGTCCTGCGCAATGTGAAGATCGCCGTTTTTAACGACGAAGTTTCCAAGTATGAGACTGGAGATCAATACTACTACGAGTGGGAGGCCCTTTTTCGCGGCACATACGGTTTCCGTGATGTCGGCGTTCATCCCGGCACGCTCATGGAGTTTTTTCCCAATACTGGTCGTTTCTATTTCATCCCTGTCTTGCCTCAAGGGAAGCGCGATCTCGGCCCTGGAGTCGAAGTCCTTCCGCTCTCGCGATTTAAAACAGAGGCCAGTGTGAAGCAAACATTTGATGCAGCATATCCCGCTTGGTATTCGGGTAATGCATTTGTAGCAGAGGTGGCTGACACACTCACCGTCCTTAATTCCTGTGAAAACTCAGACGAAACGCAAACCTACGATGTTCCGCTGAAAAATCGGGGCGGCTTTGAAAAAATTTCCGGAAAAATAGGCCCTCACGCCTATTTAGTCGGCAAATTTGAAAACAAAAACAAATCCTTTTGGCTGCAATCAAATACCGAATACCCTGAGCGGGATACCGAGTTGGAAATCCAACTCAAGTCCAAGCCTCAAGTGAAGATCACACCGGATTCTGCAGCCTTGAAAAATACTTGGAACCCCACCACACGCACCCTTTCACTTCGGCTTTCACATAAAGATGGCGCTGTGAATCTTGAAATTCAATAACTCCATCCCATGAAACCAAAATCTACGCTCATGAGCCATCGTTTTTTCATGGCGTCACTTGCTGCTTGCTACGCACTCAGCATCACGCCCACTTCTCACGCCCAAGTGCGTGTGGACGCATCGAACATTCCCCTCGCCGAGGGGGAAGTGGGAGAAACCACAGCCAAGTCGACTCCAACCCCAGCGGCAGCGAAGATACCTCCGGAATTTCTTCCCATCGAAGATCAGCCAGGTCTTCCGCGTGTGCTCCTCATTGGAGACTCTATATCGGTGGCTTACACAATCGCTGTGCGCCGCGATTTGGAGGGCGTGGCAAACCTGCACCGCATTCCGGCCAACGGTGGGTCAACCAAGACCGCTTTGGGTTCTTATGGCTTGAACCGCTGGCTCAAAGAGGGCGAAAAGTGGGATATCATCCACTTCAACTTCGGATTGCATGATGCCTCTTATCGATTTGCTAATGATTTAGATAAAGACGCTGCAGGAAACTACGCAAGCCCCACAAACGGGGGCCGTCCAAATGTGTCGGTCGAGCAATATGAAAAGAATTTGCGGGAAATCATCCCGATTCTAAGAAAAACGGGCGCCAAACTTGTTTTCGCAACCACCACGCCGATTCCGGACTCCAAAGCGGAGAAGTATGTCCAAGGATCTGAAGTTGCTTACAACGAAGTAGCGCTAAAGGTCATGCAGGAGGAGGGAATCCCAATCAATGATCTCTGGGGATTGGCCATGCCGCAATTGACGAACAAAAATTCCTCCGGAGAACCATTTCAAACACCTCGCAATGTGCATTTTGGAAAATGGAGCTCCGCGATCCTTGGCAAGCAGGTTGCCGAGTCCATCAAAAAGGTTATTTCTGATTCGAAATGAGATTTTTATCCATTTTCCGCCTTGCTCTAGGGCTTACGCTCGCAGGCATCGTTTCCTCTCATTCGGAAAGCAACCCAACGGCAAAGCTCTCCGTTATTAACTATGCCGACAAACCAATTCCTGCCACGGCCGCCGCAGTTCCCCTCCCCGCTCTCTGGAGCGCGCTGGGTTTGTCCGAAGGCACTCCGTTGGAAGCCGAGACAGCAGATGGCCGCTCACTACCGATTCTGGCTAGCGAGGAAAATGGCGCCCCTGTGGCATACATATACTTTGGGCTCAACAAATACGAGAGATTGGATATAACAGTTCGGCAAGCTCCAAATTGGTCGAATCCCGTGGCCAAGACCGAATTCGAAGGAGACGGCGGCGAAATCAGTAATGGAATCCTGAGCCTCCAACTCAAGGATGGGAAGTGGAACCTCTCGTTCATCGACCCGCAATCCGAGAATCAACGAGCCAAGACTGAGCTCGTCAAAGATTGCTGGCTGGATTTTTGGTTGGATGTCGAATCTCGAGGCCGATTGCTGGGTATGACACAGGAAAAGATTCGCGACTTGGGACTGGTCCCCGGAATGGAGTCAAAAATTATTCATAGTCAAACTAAAATAAACCCGGACCGCTCCGTATCCTTAAATTTACAGCGCGGCTTTGAAGGCGCCGCCTCAGAGGTGGTTTTACATGAAACCTATACATTGTTGGCAGCTCAACCCGTTTTAACCTATCAATGCCGCTTCACCACACGCGGGAGTTCCAAATGGTATGTGGCGAATGTGGAACACGCCGCAGGCATGCGTGGAATATTTGGCAATCTCTTGAAATCCAAGATGCAATTCAAATATGACAACCCGAGGGAGCCCAGTCGGGTCCTTCTCTACGGGAAAGAAAATAGCTTCACCCGTGTGGGCTGGCGTCCTGAACGGTGTTGGGTGGGAGTGGATGGCGAATTTGGTCATGGAATTGGCTTTTCGACATCCCGATCCGTTGACCGCCCCTTGCCCGGCACTGTGGTCTGGGTGATCGGCAGAGATTTTTTTCTCCGTCTCTTGGATCAGGAGCAGGAAAATTACCCTTATGAATTTTCTGCGGAGAAACCTCTTGAGATGGGGCTGGCATTCGTGGCTACCAGCGGAGGAACAGGGATTTGGAATCAAACCAAGAATCTTTATAAATCGGTCACCACCGACAAAAAGCCCAAGGTGACCAATTCCTATGCCATTTATCTTGATGGCGAGCCCTTGGAGTGCGCGGAAGTATCTCAATTTGAGATGGAAGATTCTCTCCAGGCCTTAGTCAATTCCGGCCATGTGGAATCGGCAGCCTGGGAGATGGATTTTCAGCGCGGATATGTTTTGAAAATTCAAGCGCAAGGAGCGACGCCGGAGAACCCCATTTCCATTTCTGCATATCTCCTTGGGAAAAAAGCACAGAAGATAAAAATAGCGACTCTTTCAAACTCGGAACCGACCGAGGTGGACTTCAGCAAGGCAACCGGTTGGCAAGGCAAACGCCAAAAGTTTGTAATTGAAGTGGAACGACCCGAAGGAACGACTTTGCATAAACTTGCCCTCCAACCTGTCGGACTGCCAGCACCTGAGCTCGGTTCGCCCAGCGATGGCTTGAACCTCACGGACATCGCAACTTTTTTCCGATGGAGACAGCTTAAAGGTGCGCTCGACTATGAGATTCAACTCTCAACCGACGAGTCATTTACTAATCCAAAAATCCTGAAAGTGCGTTCCGAAGTGGAGTGGCCGTATTACATGCCCACGGATTCCGAGTTGCCTGCACCGGGCAAGTGGTTTTGGCGCATCAGGGGATTGGAGGAAGATATTCCCGGACAATGGTCAGCAGTGAGATCATTCACAATTAACAATGATATCACCAAAAAACCGGTGACCTTTACGATTTCTTCCCAAAAGCCCCTGTTCACGATCGAAGCCTACATGGTGAAGGATTTAAGCCTGTTTAAAGAAACAATCCCTCCCGATCTCAAGCCTTCTGTCGCGATCAATTGTAAGTGGACATATGCAGATGCCGCAACCAAAAAGCGCATTGACCCCATCGCATTTCTGAAGCCGACTCAAGACGCTGGGATTACGGGCTTCGTCCGCACGCATGGTCCAGCCCCGATCTCCGCTTGGCTGCCGATCTCGGACTTGGAGGAAATTTTCCAAAAATACCCGAATATCATTGGAAATATGGGTGGAGAAACGCTCTCGGCTCTCTTTCATGGCGGAGATAACCAGACCTATATGAGTCGCGTTCTGAAGCTTTGCGGTAAATACGGCCGTTATTTCTACGAGGCCGATGGCACCTACCCCAGCGAGAATAAATGGCAGTCCCTTTATGAAAAATCAGGACCACTCATGAAGGAATACGCTGATCATTTGATTTTTGCGCAGAAAAACAACATTCTCCACCGCCAATTTGTCTCCCAGAGCTCTGTTCTCGGGCTTTACCTCTCGGGTGCGATCTCCAACCAAGGCGCTTGGGAGGATGGCGGATGGTATTGGCAGCAAACCGGTTTTCGTCGCCTTGGCGAGATTCTCGGCCAACGCTCTGGCGATACTGACATGCCTCGCAACTTTTGGAATCTGAACTTCCTGATGGGACTCGCCCGAGGGTGCGCCATCTTCAGTTTCGAAGGACAATGCGGCAGCCTTCCAGTCGGAAAAGGTTGGAAAATTGCGGAAAAAGGCTTCCCGCCGAATCGCCAAAATTTCATGGCCTACTGGACGACGCAAGGCGAATTAACCCCCACATTTCACCGATTCCTCGCCCCCTTCATGCGGGCGGTCATCCAAAAACAACTTGTTCCTTCCAAAGAAGAAGTCCTGAAAAACATCCACCTCGCTGTTTACAACGATGGCGTTCCCAAGAAAGAAGATGGTGACCAATATTACTACGAATGGAAGCCACTTTACGAGGGCACCTACGGATTCAAGGATTATGGTGTGATTCCCGGAACGCTCATGGAGTTTTTCCCCGATACTGGCCGCTATTACTACTTCCCGGTTTTTCCGCAGGGCAAGGTTGACCTTGGCCATAGGATCGAAACCCTTCCATTGTCTCAATTAGGCAATCCGGCCGAAGTGAGGAAAATTTTCGACCAAGCCTATCCAAAATGGTATGAAGGAGACGCCCTGGTCAATATTGTCGGAAATACCTTGGCTATAATGAACAGCAACGAAAATCGCGACGAGACACAAACTTATGCGATTCCTTTGACGAACCGTGGAGACTTCTTGAACATCTCGGGAACAATCAAACCCCATGCCTACGTGATGGGAAAATTTGAAAATCAATCGCTGTGGATTCAAGCTCAAACGGAATACACTGGGCACGATACCGAATTGCGCGTCACATTTAAAAAATCACCCCAAGTGACGGTGACTCCTCCCCAGGCAGCAAAGCTTAATCAGTGGGACGAGAAAACGAAGACACTTTCATTAATTCTTTCGCATACGGATGGCGCTGTCGAAGTCGATATTTCCGAATAAATCATATTCAATGGATGCGATGACGGCGCGCTTCATTTTCGTGAAGTCCGGTCTCGGATCCCACTCCCCCGCCATGTTTCTGGACGAACGCCCTTCGACCCAACAATTGCGCCAATGGTTTCGGGATTTGTGTCACATCCCAGGTCAAGAGGATCGTTGAATATTAAGACCTGAACCTAATCCCCCAATCCTTTTTCCAGCATGAAACATTTCCTCACAATTCTGACTCTCATATCAGCTTCATGGAATCTTTTGCGCGCGGGGGAATCGTTTCCGTCTCCCCAGAGCACACACCTTGGTGTGCCTGTGTCCAAGGCGCTGGTTGGCGCGGCGCAAGCGCAGGTATTGGTTCCCGACAAGCCTGCCTCAGGCCGTCCCTGGGTGCTTGCGCCCAGACTTTACGATCCGAGCAGCGCTCCGGTGACAAACTTGGCGCGGACGCAATCCGAACTTGTCAAACAAGGGTTCCATGTTGTGGCAATGGCACCTGGGGCCATTCTGGGGGCACCCGATCCGGATAAGCGCTGGGATGCCACTTATCGGGAGATGACGGAGCGATACAGCCTGTCGCGCGAGGTGGCGCTGATGGGACTAAGCCGCGAGGGGCTTGGCGCGTTGCGCTGGGCAGCGGACAATCCCGGCAGGGTCTCGTGCCTTTATCTCGACAAGGCGGTCTGCGATTTCAAGAGCTGGCCGGGCGGTAAGCTCGGCAAAGGCACGGGAAGCTCGAAGGATTGGGAGGAACTCCTGAAAGTTTACGGCTTTTCCAGCGAAGCGGAGGCGCTGGCCTACAAGAAAAATCCGGTGGACCTCACCGAGGAGCTCGCAGCCACCCGGGCGGGTATTTTTTATGTCGCTGGGGGAAAGGACCAGGTCGTGCCCTACAGCGAAAATGGCGCGGTGCTGCAAAAGCTGTATGAGAGCAGGGGGCTCTTCTTTCGGCTCCTCAGGCAACCCGACGAAGGGCACCATCCGCACGGGCTGTCGGACCCAGCGGAGATCGTGCGATTCATTCGCCAGAACACTTACGCGGTTCCTCCCACACAGAGCTTGGTGGCCTACGGGCCGCATGACAGCCAGGTCCTTGATTTTTGGAGAGCTGGTTCACCACACCCCACGCCGACCGTCTTTGTCATTCATGGCGGGGGTTGGAAAACCGGGACCCGTCGCGATGTCGAGGGTCTCAACGACTATTTGAATGCCGGCATCTCGGTGGTTTCGGTGGATTATCGTTTCATCGCTCAAGCAAACGCCGAAGGCATCGTCCCTCCGGTGCGCGGGCCGATGCACGATGCCGCAAGGGCGTTGCAGTTCGTGCGCAGCAAGGCCGATGAATGGGGCATTCGCAGAGACCGAATCGCTCTGACCGGCGGCTCGGCAGGAGCGTGCTCCGCGCTCTGGCTGGCATTTCACAAGGACATGGCCGACCCGAACAGCCCCGATCCGGTGGCGCGCGAGAGCACACGTCCGTATTGCGCAGCCGTGTGGGCGGCACAGACCACGCTTGACCCCCAACAAATGAAGGAATGGATCCCCAACAGCCGCTACGGCAGCCATGCTTTCGGCGTGAAAGGCGGTTTCGAGGGATTCCTCGAACAACGCGAGTCGATCCTGCCTTGGATTGCGGAATACTCGCCCTACGCGTTGGCCGCCTCTGATGCGCCGCCGGTGGCTCTGTATTACGGCGACGCGCCAAAGATCGGCCACGAACAAAAGGACCCCACCCACTCCGCCAACTTCGGCGTGAAACTCCAGGAACGCCTCCGGGAACTCGATGTGCCGTGCGAACTGGTTTACTCCGAATCGCCTGATGTGACGCATGAGCAAATCCGAAAACGCATGCGGGCTTCCCTCATCGCCAAACTCACTACGGAAAAACAACCATGATCAGACCAACCATACTCCTTGCAACCCTGGCAACGGCCTTGCCGTGGACGACTCTTCTGGCGGATGCCGGACGCCCCAATCTCATCCTCATCGTGACAGACGACCAGCGCGCCGATGAACTCGGATGCACCGGAAATCCCGTCGTGCAAACGCCGAACCTCGACCGGTTGGCCGCCGATGGGACACTCTTCACGCAAGCGACCGTGACGAGCGCAGTCTGCACTCCAAGTCGCGCCTCGATTTTCACGGGAATGCACGAGAGGCGTCATGGGATCAACTTCAATTCCGGCACGGCACTCTCGCCGGCCGCCTGGCAGCAAACCTACCCGATGCTTCTCCGCAAGGCGGGATATTTCATTGGTTACATCGGCAAGAACCATGTGCCGCTCGGCGCGAGGGGTTACGAGACGGGCCTGATGGATGCCAGTTTCGACTATTGGTATGGCGGGCACGAGCATCTGCTCTTTTATCCGAAAAACCGCCCGGCCTGGGCCATACGGGTGAAAGGAATTGACGAACACGTCTTCGACAACGCCAAGTCGGATACCCAAGTCGAAGTGCTTCAGGAAGGGGTGGAGAATTTCCTGAATCCACATCAGGACTTCTACAACCGCGCTGCGCGGTTTTTGGAGAAGCGTCCGCACGACCGGCCGTTTTGTTTGTCGATCTGTTTCAATCTCCCCCACGATGCCGGCACGGGAAGCATGGCGGATCGCCCATCCGACTCCGACTTGTATAAGACGGCCTATCACGGCGATCGCGATGCCATCCGCGCGAATCTTCCCGCGACTTACACGGCGAAGACAGACATAAAAAATCCGAAACTTCCCCGGGAACTTCTGCGTTCGCAGTTCCGGCAGAAATCCTACGACTATGTCGATACGCCTGAGGACCTCGTGGAACGGATCGTGCGCCGGTATCAAGCCCTCACCGGCATCGACAATTTTGTCGGGAAGCTCCGATCAGCCCTTGTGGCTGCTGGTTTGGATAAAAATACCGTTATCCTTTTTGTATCCGACCATGGGATTCAGCTCGGAGAATTCGGGTTGGGTGGCAAGGGGCTTTGCTACGATGCCAGTCTCAGAGTCCCGCTGATCGCCTACGACCCGCGCTCGGATGTGCGAGGACAACGGCGCTCCGAGCAGGTCCAAACGATCGATCTGACCGCCACCCTGCTCGATTACGCCGGCATGGAGATTCCCCCTGCGATGAGTGGCCGCTCGCTGGCACCTTTGATCAGGGGCGAACAGGTGACATGGCGCGAATATGCCTTTTCGGAAAACCTCTGGAGCACACGCCATGGGAATCCACGCAGCGAAAGTGTGCGGGGCGACGGATGGAAATACATCCGCTATTTTCAGAACGATGCCTCCCTGTTTGCCGGCATGACCGATCAGGACCAACAGCGCATCACCGACCGGCAGGCGCAGGTTTACCGGAAGTGGCTGGATGCCTCGATCCACGGCGAGATGCCCGTTCACGAGGAACTCTTCGATTTGAAGACGGATCCCGGAGAAACCCTCAATCTGGCCGGTGATTCGAAATACGCGGAAAAACTCGAGGAATTGCGTTCGGTCTGCGCCCGGATGGTGAAGGAGGCCCGCGGCGACGCATCCGTTCAACCCCACGTCCTGCCGTTGGAAAGCGAGCGGATTCTGGGAGAGCCGCCTCCCGTGAAGAGATGATTCCAAACCTTTTTAAGAGGCTATGAATCATAAAATGCTCCGCCTTTTCCTCGCCGCCCTGCTTCCTTTCGCAGGAATCTGCTCCGGCCAAACAACATTCACTGCCGGCAAGCCGGTCGTGGTGATGACGCCGGATGAGATCACGAAGATGGGCTTCGACTACACCGACATACAGCTCTGCCCAATACCGGGCAAAGGAAATCCTCCACTGAAGGCCCGGTGGATGCATGGCGTCGGCGTTCCCGATCGCCATCATTGGCACGGGTGGAATCGTCAAAGATGCGCACCTCCCCGCTTACAAGTTTTCGAGCTGGGGCATTCACATGATCATGCTTGTCCTTTTCAGCAGTCTCGCCGGGCTCCTTCTTCGCGAGTGGCAAGGATGCCGAGGTCGCACATGGTCGATGCTCGCGGCTGCCCTGGCCATGCTGCTCGTAGCCGTTCTTTCCCTCGCCTATGGACGCTACCTCGGTAAGGCTCTCGCAGCGCACTGATTTCATTTTATGAATCCGAACCCTGATCCTGAAAAGCACAAGGATATCCCCGTCTGGAACGCGGAGAGCTGGCTCTACGAAGATATTGTCATCGGCAAGCGCATCCGCTCCATCCGCCGCACGATCAGCGAAGGAGAAAGCATGCAGTTTAATGCCCTCGTGCTCGATATGCACCCTTATGTGGCTGACGAAATCTTTGCCAAAGAGGAGGGGGTCTTCGGGCGTCGCCTCATCGCTGGCGCCATGGTCTTCAGCGTCGGACTCGGGCTTGTCGCGACAAACTGCGTCAACGCTTTCAGCTACGGATACGACAAGCTGCGATTCATCAAGCCCGTCTTCATCGGCGATACGATTCACACCATAAAAACCGATTTGGAAAAGACGCCCAAATACCCGGAGATGGGCCTCTATAAGGCTAGCTACGAAGTTTTTAAAAATGCAGGGGAACTCGTTCTCTACTGTGAACACCTTCAAACGGTGAAATACCGAGACGCAAAAGCCTGCGGCGCACCCGAACAAAAATCATGAAACGCTACGGATCCATCATCGGGCTTCGCCCGGATAAAATCGAAGAATACAAAAGACTGCATGCGGCGGTTTGGCCGGAGATTCTCTCGAATATCAAAGAATGTCACATGAGCAACTACTCCATCTTCCTCCACCAACTGCCGGACGGGAATCATTACCTTTTCAGCTACCTCGAGTATACGGGAGTCGACATCAAGGCCGACTCGGCCCGCATGGCGGCAAATCCCAAGGTTCAGGAATGGTGGGCCCTCTGCAAGCCATGCCAGGAACCGCTATCGAATCGAGCGGAAGGTGATTGGTGGTCTAATTTGGAGGAGGTTTTTCATACAAACTGAACCGATTTATTATGAAGGATACGGCGACCGTTTGGAAACAGGAATGGAACTAAAGAACACGGTCGCCAGCTTCTTTGTGCGGGTGAAAAAGATACCAGTCCCGCGTATTGACGCTTTTGTTTGGAGGAGCTGCCGTAAAGATAACACTGCGGCAATTTAATGCCGACAAGGACGTCGGCGCTCCGAGCGACTTTTGTTACGGAGGTTGCCTGCGGAATCTGAATGGTCTCGGGGATCGCGCCCGCTCTCCGATCCGTAGGCTATAAGCAGGAAGTCCCCGAACGCACAACGGCGCGCACACTCCCAGGGAGGAAGCTGCAAAAATTGCATTTCTAACATCTTTGATATTAGATGCTTTTGTAAAATATAACGCATCAATGAGGTCGGAGGATAGCCGAAGAGCAGGGCACCAAGGGCGGGCGTTGCCTATGGTCATGGCGTTCTGAAAAGATTGCGCGGGGCGTGAGCGGAAGTTTCTTTGTGTTCATTGAGTGGTGATCGGATTGCTCGGTAATCGCGGGAGTTCAAATTCGAATAGAGGTTCTGGACGCTTACAAACGGTCGGCGATGCGGCGGGCGCACACTTGAAGAATCGGCACGAGGCTGCGCTCCTCCTTCAAGTCTCCTTTCATCCGGAACGAAGAGACCGTCATCGCAGCGAGAATAGCTCCGCCCGAATCCAACACCGGAACCCCTATATCGGTGATGCCCACCACTTGCGAACTGGCGGCGTGATCGAAGCCCTCTTCCCGGATTTTTTGCAAATGTGAACCGAGACTTTTCTTGAGCTCGGGCAGGACCAATACGCCATGCGCTGCAAGAATCCTTCCGGAGACGGTCTCCAGCGCATTCAGCCTCGCACCCTGTTGAAGACTCACGCGAACAAGCCCGCCGCCGGGCACATCGAGCAAAAGAAGCGCACTATCCCAATCGGGCACGCACAAGTGCACAGACTCGCTATACAATCGCGCAAACTCGGTCATCACACCAAACGCCGCCCTGTGGAGTCGCTGATGCGGCGGATGACTTCCCGCCAGCCCCGCCAAGCGACCCGAAAGGCTGTAGGCTCCGGCCTCCGAGCGGTGAAGATAACCCCGCCAGTGCAGGCAGGCCACTGGACGCTGAACCTCCGAAACGCTCAATCCAACCCCCTGCGCGATCTGAGTCAATGTCACTGGCTCCATCAACCCCGCCATCCATTCGAGAAGATCCAAACCACGGTCGAGCGCGGGAATTTTGGCATCCGAGGTGTTTTTATTCATAATATTTGTTATTGCTTTTGATATTCTACATGGAAGAATCCATGAGATGCAAGACAACCTCCCCGCTGAAACTCACTTCTCCGACGGCTATGGAGACCGCTTGGAAAAATGCTACTCCGGCGCCGTCTACGATGTCCTCCGCTCGATGGGACTTCCGGATCAAATCCTGCCGCGCACAATCCGGCCGCTGGATCCCACGAAGGCCCTGGCGGGCCGCATTTTCACTGTCAGCGGCCATGCCGACTACAGCGTGGACGGGCACACGACGCTTCTGGAGTGGACGCGGATGCTGTCGAGGGCGCCAAGAGACAGCGTGGTGGTCTGCCAACCGAACGACGACACGCTCGCCCACATGGGGGAATTGTCCTCCGAGACCTTTGTTTACAAGGGCGTGCGCGGCTACCTCTGCGATGGCGGATGCCGCGACAC
>JAPLTI010000308.1 GCA_026398285.1 Verrucomicrobiota bacterium | reverse complement strand
GAAGCCATCCGATCCGGGTTCCATGTCCTCTATCGCTCCATCTTCGATCTCGCCAGCGATATGCCCACAAACGCCTCCCCGGCCGACAACGCCCGCCTCCAGCGCCTCCTCCTCAAACCCGACCTCCTCATCATCGACGACATGGGCCTCAAAAACCTCCCCGCCCGCAGCGGCGAAATCCTCCTAGAAATCATCATGCGCCGACACGAAAACCGATCCACCCTCATGACCTCCAACCGCCCCGTCGAAGAATGGGGCCAACTCCTCGGCGACATCCCCGCAGCCAGCGCCATCCTCGACCGACTCCTCCACCGCTCCGACATCATCGCCATCACCGGCCCCAGCTACCGCCTCCACCAAAGCACCGCCCACCACCTCGCCGCCACCGCCGCCGCAACAACCCCGAAAAACCCTCCAACAAGTCCGGCCTGACGGCCAAAATCAAACCACCAAGCAGGGAACCACGGTTCCCCGCACCCCTCCTCTCAGGGGAACAGAAAAACCCCTTGCCAAAACGAACCCAAAAAACCTAGAAAAACACCCGTCAAAGGTGGTGCACTTTGAAGTGACCACAGGTGGTGCATTTTGAAGTGACCGCTGACACCAGTTCTCCCGCTTCTTTCGGAAGCATTACGGTTGCTCGCCGCGCCAGTATCGGGGTTCCCATCCGCGCGCGGCACCGGGGCTTCCGTGGGATAGCTTTTCCTGAATGCCTTGGATCAGGCGGTAACGGACGGTAAGCGCGTTGGGGCGGGAAGCGTGGCTTCGTGCTGGTAGGTCGGGTCCGCCTCCTGTTTTTTCAAAATGGCGTTGATCTCGCGCCAGACACCGACGAGGCCCTGGGGTGTGGGCGGGAGTTCGTGCCGGATCATTTTATGAAGCTTGCCGAGGTTGTAGCAGGGCACGGCGGCATACATGTGGTGCTCGATGTGGTAGTTCATTTGCCAATAGAGAAACCGAACCACTGGGTTGAGCGTGAAGGTGCGGCAACAGAGGCGGAAGTCGCTGACATTGTCCTTGAGGCCGACATGCTGAGTGTTGTTGCACAGGAAAAACAGCCAACCTCCGTAGCATTGGTGTCCGAAGGTCAGCATGATCGGCAGAATCCACTGACCGGTCGCGATAGACGCGGCGAGGATCAAGGCATGGCCCAGGATCATGCACCGCGCCCAGCGCACCGGAACCTTGCGGCTTTCAGGGTCGGACTCGGGATAGAGCGTCAGTTCCCATTCTCCTTCGAATTTTCCTAGCGCGATCCGGAAGGTTGGTTTGATCCAGAGCCAAATATGCAGCGGATAAAAAATCCCGGTCTTCAGCACATGCCAGAAAACCAGTTTCACCGGCAGGACGACCTCGAGATCATCGGGCGGATGGAGGGTGTAGCGGTGATGGCGGATGTGGCTGGATTGAAAGGTCTCGTGGTTGATCCATCCGAAAAACGCGAACACATGGCAGAAAAAAGTGTTCAGCCATTTTGTGCGAAACACGGTGCCATGCCCGAGTTCGTGAACCGCATTGATCAGAAAGGCGGAGACCATTCCATAGACAAAGACAAGGGATGCCGTCGCCCACCAAGGCCAGTGGTGGAACGAATACCATGCGGCACCGCATGTCCCAGCCAGAATCGCGAGGTAGCCGAGCGTCTGGATGGCACCCTTGAGGTCGCTTTTCGCATGAAGGGACTTCACGGCCTCCGAAGGGAGTTTTGTCCGATACCAGGTGATGGCCACATTCTTGCGGACGGACTCGGTGAAGTCCTTGAGCGGAGGTTCTTGTTGAAGGATGGGATTTTCCATGCCTCAGACTGTAGCCAAGGGTTCGGAGAAATGCGTTCGATCCCGAGCGGCGGTATGATCTCAAACATTGGGCGCATGGAGCGCTATCGCTTCTGTCGGGATATTTTCATCGCTTCCCGAGGCGTCATGCGGGTCAGGCGCTTGAACGAGGAGGCGAAATACTGGGAGGATGAGAATCCCAGATCGAGTGCGACCCCCGTGACGGTGGCATCGCCCGCCGCGAGGCGTCGTCGGGCCTCCTCGATGCGGAGGCGCAGGGCGAATTCCGCCGGAGGTATTCCGAGCTTCTCCTTGAAAATGGCCTTGAAGCGGGATGGAGAGAGCCCGGCGATCGCGGAGAGGACATCAATGGTGAGCTTGTCGGGTTCGGCCAGGTTGGACTCAATGTGCCTGATGACTTGTGCGAAGCGGTCGACACCCGTTTCCGCCGATGCCCTCTCGCGGGCACTGAGGAGTTCGAGCAGGAAGGCAACAATCCGGTTCTGGACGGCAGTTTTTTTCAAAGGCGTTCCACGCCCGTGAAGCAATGCGAGAATGGCGTCGAGTTGAGTCTTCATTTCCGGTGTTCCTGGAAAAAGTCGGCGGGATGATTTTCCAAGTTCGCGCCAGAGGGCGCGGCTTTCCCGCTCCGCGAGGCCGAGCAGGGAGCCGCTTGTCGAGGAAGGGTTCAACACGATCATCCAGTAGAGCAGGCCTTTTTCCTGTGGTCCTCCGCCCGTGCCGTGCCTTTCGTCCGGCATGGTCAAAAAGACATCCCCGCCGCGAAGTTGGTAGGAGTGTTTGCCGATGCAGTAGGTCTGACGCCCCCGGACAAGATAACATATCTCGAAGGCACCGGGATGGCTGTGCTCTGCAAGGCCGTCCTCCGCGTTTGCGTAATTGTAGCGGCCGAACATGGCGAGCGAATCAATTCCAAGCCGTGGTCGCGTAAGGATCACCCGCTTGCTCGACCTTAATGAGGGGGTCAGTGCCATGTATGGAATAATACTGGCACATCAGCGCCGGGGCAACCGCACATTCGGGAATCACTGGCCTTTTGCCTGTTCGTTTTTCCGGAGTTCGCGTGGCGCAATCCCAGTGCGATCTTTGACGCACCGCGAGAGGTGGAAGGCGTTGGAGAAGCCGCATTGTTCGGCGACTTCGGCCAAGGTTAGGCCGGTGGCGCGGATCAGTTGAACGGCTTGATCGGTCTTCAAGCGCCAGATCATCGCCGTGGGGCTTTCGCCTTGGTCGTCCTGAAAAAGTTTTCTCAGGCGCGAGTAGGAAATCCCGCAGTGGCGCGCGAGGTCCTCGGCGCTACGAAATTTCGCGGGATTCATGGAAATTGCTTCGAGCGCCCGCTGCACAGCCTGGTGACGGGGTTGCTTTATTTGAATATTTTCCGAGGCGTGGGCCGCAAAGCGAAGCAGACAGGCTTTTGCGAGCGTCTGCATCGCGCGGTTCAAGTGGGGACCTGCATTCACGGGGATGGATAGTCCCTCCTCGATGAGGATGTTGACGGATGACGGAACGGGTAAGGTGTGCCCCGCTAAGCGCATGAGTTCGCGTTCGTGCCTGCTTGTGAGGCTCGGCGCAATTTGGCACCAGTGGTGGACGCTTTTCACATTCTGATCAAAACGGAAGAAGTCAAGGCTTCCGGGAGGAAGAATCACTCCTTCTCCTACTCCAAGGTTGATGTGGCGACCGTCGCAGTTGATCGCGACACTGCCCTCCAGAATTGTGATGAGAAAAAAAATGGCTTCCCTTCTAGGGCCAAACCATCCGCCTGGCAGATAGGCAGCCCGTCCGAACATGTGGAGATCGTCCCCGCGTGACTCCGCGCGGAAGAGGTCGGCCGATTTTGGAATGGTGGTGGTTGGTTTTGAGGAACGCGGTGCCATGTGGGCTAAAGTGCCTCACGGTCTTAAAAAGGCAACATAGATATGAAGTAGATCAGTGAGGATATGGACGCATTTTGGGTAGAGAGTTTAGTTTCACGGTTCCATGAACGAACAAATCAAAATCAACTGGTATCGAACCAAGGTGGACAAGCAGCTAATGAGCGGGTTGATGAAGCGCAGCGATGGCAAGGCCTTGGCGCATTGCCTGCTGCACGTGCTTCTTTTTGCAACCACGGCAACTGCGGCCTATCTTGCATTTCTTCAGGTCAACAGGGG
Organism: Verrucomicrobiota bacterium; assembly: GCA_026398285.1. Lineage (GTDB taxonomy): Bacteria > Verrucomicrobiota > Verrucomicrobiia > Chthoniobacterales > Terrimicrobiaceae > UBA967. The sequence continues at coordinate 1,101 of JAPLTI010000308.1, read as the reverse complement.
AAATCTGATATGGTCGCTTCCGTTGCTGCTTGCCTGTCTGTTCCTCCACGGAACCTTTTCCGTGTATATGGGTGGCACGGCATGCCACGAGCTCTGCCATAAAACTCCATTCCGCTCCCAGTGGCTTAACGATGTCTTCCTTTACATCTTTTCCTTTCTTTCCTGGTTTGATCCGGTCGGCTTCCGCGTCAGTCATGTCAAACACCACCAAGTTACCGTGCATCACGGCCATGACGGGGAGGTAATCCTGCCGCTGAATTTCGACTGGAGTCCGGCCGAGCATGATGAAGTGGTGCTGCCGGAGAAGCTAAACGGAAAGATGGCATGGTTCCTGATTTCAAATCTTCTCCCCTTCCCGAACCCGTTTGTTATGTATCAGCGGGTCCGGACATGGTTGAAATATGCACTTGGTGACCTCAAGGGCATGGGTATGTATGGCGGAGGGGAATGGTGGACAGGGGTCATTCTTCCCGATTCGAAGCCTGATTTGAGACGTAAACACCGCATCTGGGCTCGCATACTCCTTTTCGGGCACCTGGCATTAGCTGCTGTCTTTATTGCAACTGGGCATTGGTTTCTTGTGCTCTTGATCAGTTGCGTCGGCTATGCAAGTTGGCTCGGCAATCTCACGGGCCTTCCCCAGCACATTGGAATGGTGCCCGACGCGCCGGATTTCAGGCTCTGCTGCCGCACCTACACCTGCAGCCCCTTCGTCGGTTTCCTCTATTGGAACATGCAGTATCATGTGGAACACCATATGTTCCCCGCCGTGCCGTTCTACAATCTCCCGGCGCTGCGCAAAGCAATCGCACACGACCTTCCACCCGCCCCGCACGGTCTCTGGGCGACCTGGCGCGATATCATTTCGGTGCTGAAGAAACAACGCGAGAATCCTGATTATGTCTTCATTCCCGAGTTGCCGACGGCGGCTTGAGAGTCGGTTTGCTCATGGGATTTTTCTTAGTCTAATTTTCGCGGCAAATCAATGCGTGCCGCCCTCGTTTGATCACGGATTGGGGTGGATCGCCGGTTAGTGCCGATCAACTGGCCGGAAAGATCATGTCCCGTTGGAAGTCGACCATCTCGCGCATGAGACGGCGG
>JAPLTI010000358.1 GCA_026398285.1 Verrucomicrobiota bacterium | reverse complement strand
TCTGCCATGCGTGCGTAACTCGCATCAGGAGTCAGTGCCATTGGCAAAAAGGCCTGATGGAGCGGACGGCCATATTTTTACAGGTCTCGAAGGCTCCTTGAGCGTAGGCCAAACGCGCAGCGACACGAGCGAACTTTGTTTTTCGATCGAATCAAAGATTCCGCTTAAGAACATTCAGTTTATTCAACCGCTGCATTTTGCACTGGATGCGGCGAGTTATGTGATCGCACCGGGTGCGATGTATGATGGCAACCGCATGCTGGTCTCCAAGCAGACCTACTGCCCCGAAGCCCCTACGGAAGGCGTGAATGCCAATGGCCCTTTGCTGCAAGTCGACATTCCGCGCCTGACTCTCGACACGAATTACCGGACGGAATTCGCAGCGAACGCCTTCACCATGCCGGTCGTCGGAATTTTTGATCCCATGCAAAAAATGGGATTCCTCGTTGGCATCGAAGTTTACGGAGTATGGGGCGTGACGGGTGTGAATCTCATCACGATTCCGGGCGAACCCGTGTCGGTCGAAATTTGCCTGCCGGTAAGGCGCAAACGTCGTTACCGCTTCTGCGATTGGATCGATACTGGTTAAGATCATTCGCGTGGAAGCCTCATCCATCCCCGAGTTCGTGACCCGCGTTGCTGAATACGGGCATGAGCATCGCGGCAAGGAACCCCGGCGCCCTTCACTTTCGTTTCATCAGTGCGCCGCTCTCATCGAGGAAAAGTTCAATGCATACAACTGGGATGAGAAAAATGGATTCTACCGTTCAGGGATCAACCTAAACGCACGCTATGCCGTGCAGACAGGTTGGGTGAGCGGAGGTGTGACGATTGTTTCGATGATCGGATCGGATGTTTCCCGTCAACGCGCGCTGCGCATGCTCGATGTGTTCTGTCGCGAGGCGATTTCACCGAGCGGATATTTTAATGGCGGTCATGATGGCGAGAAGTGGTTCAGTGTGGGATTCCGCCGACCGAACTGCCGGGCATTTTCCCTTGTTCGACGACCGCTGGAATGCACGCGCGATGTGCTCAAGTGCCTATCGCATTTGCAGAGTCAGGGAGAAAAAATCCAGTCGCATTGGGAAGCGGCAGCGCGAAGCAATCTCGATGCCGCCTGTCGCACCTTCGAACGCTTCGGGCATCTCGGCTACAACATCGATTTGGAAACGGGCGATGTGCAGTGGGGCGACAGCACCTGCGGGGCCTTCGGCATTGAACCTCTCGTGCGCGGCGCGGCATGGTTTGGTGAAGCGCGCTATCTTGAGGTGGCCGAAAAACTGGCCAGTTACTATTGCCAGCATTTTCTGGCGCGCGGGATCACTTGCGGTGGTGTCGGCGATGCACTCACAGCGGCCGATAGCGAGAGCAACTATGCCCTGCTTGCAGGCTTGGTTCATCTGCATGCCGCCACCAAAAATCCACAGCATCTCGCATGGGCTCGCGAAGCCGCCGATCTTTTCTGCACCTGGGTTCTCAGTTATGATGCAATCCTGCCAGAAGGAACGCCGCTCGCCCGACTCGGCATCCAAGCGCGAGGCGCGGTTTTTGCGAACACCCAAAACCAACACGGCGCACCTGGCATCTGCACGGCTTCTGGAGAAGCACTGCTTGGTTTGTATGAAGTCACCGGCGAGGAACGATACCTCCGGGTGCTCGAAGACATCACTCAATGCATCCCGCAGATGATTGTCCAAAAGGGGCAAGAGGAAATCTGGGGGGAGATCCCTCCCGGCAGCATCTCTGAGCGTCTCATGACGATGGATGGTCTTGAGCCGAATGGCCATACCTCCCAGATGAGCACCTGGCCGGAGACCTCCATGCTGCTTGCCGTGCGCGAGTTGCCTGCCCATTTTTACGATCCCGCGCGAAAACGCACGGCCGATTTTGAAATTTCATCATGATCCAATCCAAGACAAAGCAACCTGAGTATGATCTCTGCGTCGTGGGCGCGGGTAGCGGTGGCATTGGGGCCGCGCTGGCTGCTGCACGCATGGGGCTTTCTGTCCTGCTGATTGAAAAATCCGACACGCTCGGCGGCAATGCCGTTCGTGGCGGCGTTCACAATTGGGAACCTGGTGTCGGCGGCACTTCGTTTCCATTCGAAATTTATCAGCGCCTTCAAAAAATCCCCAACGCCGTCGCCATTGTGCGCATGGCACGCCACTGCGTTGTGCCACAACCGGGAGAACCAGCCTATCCCGGCGGCGAAGCCTTGCCCGATCCTGCAGCGACCTATGCCGATTCCATGCAGCGCCACTCGCTCAAGGAACTTTCGCCCGAGGAAAAGTTTGGACGCTCCTCCGCATTTCGCTCCATCGTCTTTGAGCCTGAGGCCTACTCGCGCGTGGTGGGTGAGATGCTTGCCGAAACCGGCAAATGCACGATCCTCACGAATACAGCCTTTCGCGAAGTGCGCGTGAGGGATGGCAGCCTCGAAAGCCTCATCCTCGAAAACGGCGAAGAAGTGCGCGCCTCGCTCTTTGTCGATAGCACCGCCGACGCGAAGCTCTGTCAGGCCGCCGGTTGCAAACTGATGCGCGGCCAGGAAGCGCGTGAAACCTTTGGTGAACCGGATGCTCCCGAGCAGGCATCCTCCAAGGTTAATGCCGTGACCCTCATCTACCGCATCACGCAGCGAGATCATGCCGCAGTTGATCCGCTGCCGCCGGATGTTCCATCCGAATGCTGGTGGCAGGCCCGCTTTCCTGCATGGTTGAATTCCGGCTACGCCAATGGTGACCTTAACATGAACATGCTGCCCACCATGCAGGGTGAGGAGTTTCTGGATCTTGGATATCCTGCCGCTTACGCCGAGTGCCGACGCCGCGTTCTTGCCCACTGGCATTACCTCCAAACCCGTCCCGATTTTCCCGAGTTCCAGCGTTACACAATCTCATGGATCGCCCCGGCTCTCGGCGTGCGCGAGACCGTGCGCGTCGTCGGCGAATACATCCTCACCGAGCATGATATCCTGAAAGGTATCAGTCGCCAAACCGACCCCGATATCATCACGCTCGCCGACCATGCGATGGATCGCCACGGTGAGGGTGGGGGATGCGTCGAATTGCGCGAGCCCTACGGCGTTCCCTACCGCTGCCTGCTGCCCAAGGGAATCAATAACCTTCTGGTCGCCTGTCGCGGTGCGAGCTTCAGCTCCATCGCCGCCTCCAGTTGTCGCCTCTCCCGCACCATGATGGCCCTCGGCCACGCCGCTGGTGTCGCAAGCGCTCTCGCCAAAGAGAAGGGCGCTACTCTCCGAGATGTCCCGGCCGAGGCGCTCCGAGAAACCCTCCGCATGCAGCACGCCGAACTGGAATGGCCGTGCAGCACCCATTTGATCGAGTATCTGAAAAAGACATTCGCTTGATGGAACCTGGCGATGGATCTCCGAACGCGCAGGGTGAACCAGCGTTCATTTTCTGTTTTTTAGAGGAGAGACCTCAGACCTTCTCGAGGATGACGGGATTGGTGAGTTTGCCGATGCGGTCGATTTCGATGGTGACTTGGTCGCCTGCTTTGAGCCTGCACTATTGTTTTAGCATTCAGCAGAGGGGAAATTCCGGCACGAGCCTTGGGACTTAATCAACGGCCACAAGACGCGGAGCTTGTTGTTTTTAGTTATTCCGGGTGTTTTCCAACTTGGCTCACCACATGTTCACTGCTCACCACGCGATCCTTTGCGTCGAATAAATTCAGGTAGCAGACGGCGGATGCTGCGGGGAATTTTGCCGAGACCGTTCCGCTGGAAAAATCCAGCTCCGCCGGCATTGACTGCCAGTGACGATCCACCCACGGACCCGTATCGTTCGTGTAGCTCAACTCGGCCTTGGTAATCGGCTCCCGGCTCTCAAAGTTGGCAGCGAAGACTCCGCTTTCCAGGCTGCAGTGGGTGATTTGGGCGAGCAGGCTGCCGTCGCGAAAGAGCGCCTCGGCCAGAGCGTGAATCTCTGGCGGGTTTTCACCCGGTCCTCCATGTCCATGCTTCATGCGCACACGCAGCGACAAAGTTCGTGAGCCTTCGGGCAGTCGGTAGGACTTCTGCCAGGAATCCATCGGAAAGGCGAAGTCGTTGGTTCCATTCACCCAGAGCATGGGACACTTCACCTGCGGCAGGTAATTCAAAGGATCCCATAGCCGCCTCCAGCATTCTGCGCCGCCGGGTTTCATTTTTTCAAACTCTCCCAGCCAGGTCGAATTCTCCGTCAGAAATCCACAGCCATACACCGGTGCGGCGAACGCGAACCGCTGATCGAGTCCTGCCGCAATGCATGTCAGATATCCACCCCAGGAAACGCCGGTGATGCCGATTCTGGCGGGGGCCACTTGCGGAAAGGATCGGAGTAGTGAGTGAGCCTTGATCACCGCCGACACGGCATGGAAGGTCCATTGATCCTCGGCCGGTTCATCAATCTGGTTGAACCCGCCCCAACCGGCAGGGCCGCCGTCCGCATGGCGGGTATGGTTTTCATGCCCGCCACCGCTTATGCAGCCGCAGGTGTCCATGGCGATGGCGGCGTATCCGCGACTCACCCATAGCTTCACCCAAGGAATGAATGCCGATCCACCGCCTCCATGCACCAGCACCATGGCTGGAACTTGCTCGCTCGGTTGGGTTGTCGGAATGCCATAATACGCAAAAATGCGGGTTGGCTTGCCTTTCCAGGGAACCCCCTCAAAGAAGACCGCCTCGACGCCTTCCATGCTATGCTCCGGATCCGCGTCAACGCGCGGTGGCTCCGAGAGAAAATCCATGTTCCATGCAGGGAGTTTTGATGTGTTCATTGGTGCGGTTGAGATCGAGGGTTCACTCCTTGCTTCGAAGGTCAGCGCGTTTTTTCGAGGATTTTTCGCTGGCCGCGCACGGCGAGTCCTGCGGCTTCTTCGTCTGAGAGGATGCGGCTGCGCGCCTCGAGACCAAGCGCGCGGAAGGCGAGGCGGTATGGTGCGGCAATCTTTCCGGCGGCGGCTAAAACAAGCGGCAGATCTTTCGGCAGCGCCAGGAGTTCCGATCCAATCAGCAAGCC
>JAPLTI010000275.1 GCA_026398285.1 Verrucomicrobiota bacterium | reverse complement strand
GCGTCAGCGTTCCGGGCGAGAACTTTTCTCCGCGTCTTGGTGTCTCCGTGAGAGGCTTGCGCCGCAGGCGATGTGGCGGTCCTCCTTCTTTTCTGGGGATTCATCGTTGCTGCATTCGCGAGGAGGCAGTATGAGAGGTGGTTGGATAAATGACTGATATCCTTCATTCCATCGCGGTCGCGTTTGTTGCAATGTTTCCGATGATCAATCCCATCGGACACGCGCCAATGTTTTATGGGATGACCTCCGACGACACGCCAGTTCGTCGGAGAGTGATGTCGGGAATGATCGGCCTGTATGTTTTTTTGATTCTGACCGTCTCACTGCTTTTCGGGAATCTTCTGCTGAGTTTTTTTGGTGTAACGATTGATGACCTGCGGATCGCGGGCGGACTTCTTGTGGCGCATTCCGGCTGGGCGATGTTGGGCAATCAAAGTCGCGTGACTCCGCACGAACACGCCGCGGCCGAAGAGAAGGAGGATATTTCGCTCACCCCGATGGCGATGCCGATTCTGGCGGGTCCGGGGGCGATGAGCCTGGCAATCGGCCTCTCGACCTATGGCCAAACCTTTCCGCATTACATCGGCTTCGTGCTTGGGTTTGCTGCCATCGCGCTGCTCACCTGGATCTGCTTTCGCGAGAGCGATGCCATGGTGCGTGTGCTGAATGTGAATGCCATCGGAGCGCTCAACCGCGTGCTCGGGTTGTTCATTCTCGCCATCGGTGTGAACATGGTGGTCAAAGGCGTGCTGGATGTCTTCCCGCGTTGACCGTTCATTGAAAGGCCGGTCATTGTTGGCAATCATAGTTATTTATTGTGTCTAAGTTGTTTCGGCTCTGCGAAGCTGATGTGTTATGAGAGACGCCTCAAGCTTGTCTGGTTCAAGAGACTCGCCAGCAACGACACCAACTCCTCTGCAGCGCCTCTTGATGAGGGAGTATCCGGCCTCTCGACCGGTGATGCGCCAGCGGTGGAGCCAGCTTCTTTTTCTGCATTGGCCGGTTGATCCAGAATGGATCCGCTCCCGTTTGCCGGCAGGCCTACATGTGGATTTGTTCGATAATCGAGGTTGGATGGGGGTCGTGCCTTTCGCCATGGAGCGAGTGCATCCTGTAGGCCTCCCGCCGCTGCCGTGGATTTCGTGGTTTCTGGAACTCAATGTGCGGACATATGTTCACGACGATGCTGGGCGACCGGGTGTGTGGTTTTTTTCCCTGGATTGCAACCAACCGCTGGCTGTCGAGGTGGCACGCCGATTTTTCCACCTTCCCTACCATCACGCGCGAATCCATGCGGCGTGTGAGGATGGTGAAACTATCTACACCAGTCAGCGCAGGGGATCTAAGAACACATCGAGCTTTCGCTACCGCAACCCGGTCCGCGCTGAGCCCGCGCCAGAGCATTCGCTCGAGTGGTTTTTGGTTGAGCGATACCTGCTTTTCACCACCGATCGCGCGGGTCAAATCCGGTCCGGGCGAGTGCACCACACCCCTTACCGGATCGAGGCTGCAGATTGTGCGGAGTGGTCGTCAGAGCCGATCCTCGAGGATGGGTTTGGCTGCATCCATGGGCCGCCCGCCTCGATGCTTGTGGCTGAACCCGTGGATGTGCGGATTTTCCCCCTCGTGTAGAAGAAAAAAGCCAAAGGACCAGCGAGAGAGAAACAAAGCAAGCCGTATCAAGAGCAGCGACCTGCCCTGTTTCTTTAACCACGAAAAGAACGGATTTTTACGAAGTGAGTCTTGTGATGAACCCTCGATTCCTACTATCCCTCCGCAGGCGGACGGTGTTTGCTCACACTCTGGCGCAGAGTCTCGACCACTTGATCACTCAAGCGAAATGCCGTTTTCGACAAACGCAAAAAAACATCTTCAAAATCGACCAGGCCTGCCGCAGCGGCATCCGTCAAAAGACCCGCCGTTCCGGTGATTTGCAAACCCAGTGCGGTCGCCACCTTTCGACCCCGTTTTTCATCAAGAATCAGCAAGCTGGAATCTCGGAATTGCCATGCGAGCGTGATGGCGGAGGCTTCCCCAGCATCCAAGGCTCCCGTTTCTTCAAGATAGGACGACGCGTCCGGAACCACCGAGATCCAATCGGGCATCTTCAGAAGTAGAAGACTCAAGGATTCAGGAGCACTCGAGTGGATAGCTTTTTTACGGATTGTTTCCGTAATGGTCACTTTGCCATAAAGCCTGCGGAGCAAATCCAACTCACCGATCTCGGACAGACAGGACAGCACGGAGTGTCACTGACGACGATCACGGGATGGCGTGTCGGAAATCAAACGACCGGCGGGCATCGGCTAAGATTTCCTCTGCCGATTGGTCGGGCCACATACCATGCCTACTCAGCATCGCCTGCGCCTCCCAGAGCGAACCCAACGCCAGCATTCTCCTGATCTGCTCCAGCGAGAGCACTTCTTTGGAAAATGCTTCCGCCGCCAAAGCCTCAAGAGCAGCATGGCCGAGATTCTGGAATCCCGCGCCCAGGTCGGCTGCCAGATCATCAGGTATATCCACGGTCAGAGTCATAGCTTAATGAAAATATGCCATCCCTCATCGTTCATCAAATCTCAAAATGTGCCATTCGGTAGTCACCAAGTCATAACCACGAGTAGAACGAATATTCACGAATAGGGAGCGGCTTCGCCGGAGAGTTTCGTTGTCGGAATCATGCGTGTTGATTCGGAAAATTCGTGGTTCAAATGATTAGTGAACGGGCAGCCAAGCTGGGCTGGCTTTGCTGTGAGGGCTTGCCGGTTTGGGATGCCGGAAGAATAATTTCTACGGCGCTCACGGAGCAGCGCCCTCCAAGGTGGGGGGCAGAGGCGTGGATCGAGGAGATGTCCGGAGGTCATAGAGACTTGCCGCTACAACGCCTCCCTGCTCTAGACACTCGATGAATTCCGGAGGTTTCCCTTGACGATGTGCGTGGGTCGGTATTTTTTAATTTTATGTCATCTGCGATGCTGCTTGCCGAACTGGAGAGCGTGCCAGAGGAAACGCGCCGAGAGGTTCTGGATTTTTTAGCTTTTTTGAAAAGCCGTCATGCTGCGTCAGCGCCGAGCGGGGAATCCTTGTTGCCCTTGGCCCAGACGGCTTGGGCGGAAGATTGGTCTTCCCCCGAGGAGGATGAGGCATGGAAGGACTTGTAGCAGGCGATGTGGTGGTCGTGCCATTCCCTTTCACGGATTTGACCAGCCAAAAAGTCCGCCCCGCACTTGTCTTGGCATCGTTGGATCGGGGAGATGTGCTTCTTTGCCAGATCACCAGCAAGCCTTTCACTCACAGGCATCTCATTCGCGTTGACGAAGCGGATTTCTGCGAAGGGGCGCTGCCCAGGCAGAGTTATCTTTTGCCGCAAAGGCTTGTGACTGCGAGCAAGGGGATCGTGAGGCGTCGGGCGGGGAAAATCACGGAACGCAAACTTTCGGATATCCGCCACGCTGTTTGCCAAGTGGTGCGTGGAGAAATCTAGCTTTCAAATTTGGGGTGCTGCACTCGGAGCGCCGTTGTGGAGTTTTTAATAAGATGAATCCAAAGCTCGTTCAAATTCCTGCCGGTGTCTTGATCTGGAGCGATGCGTCTGAATCCCGCATGCATGAGGCACGATGGGAAAGCTGAACCTGTGACAGCGGGCGGTGGCCGAGATGGCCCCAGAAAGCCACGGTCATTCAAAGATCAACAGCGGTCCTGACCAATGGGATTTCTTTAACCACGAGTAGAACGAATATTCACGAATAGGGAGCTGCTTTGCCGGAGAATTTCTTTATCGGTATCATTCGTGTTGTTTCGGTAAATTCGTGGTTCAAATGATTAGTGCACGGGCAGCCACGCAGGGCTGGCTTCGCTGTGAGGGCTTGCCTGTTTGGGATGCTGGAAGAATATTTTCCACGGCACTGATGGAGCAGCGCCCTCCAGGGTGGGGGGGGCAGTCCCACACATTGACATATTTTACGGCTAGAGACCTGAGGGTCTTCACTCCACGGGCACTTTCTAAGAACTCATCGACTCAAGAATCATCGCCACCGCTTTGGCGATGCGGTCTTTGGCGACGAGTTGCTGGCGCAGGGAGTCTGGGATGGCGCTGCAGCCCAGGTGGGCACCCAGCATGGCTCCGGCGATCGCGGCGCGGCCTGCGTTGTCACCTCCAGCCGCAAGCACACGCAAAAGAGTTTCTGCAAAATCGTCAGGCGTCTGCACCACGGCTAGCAGCGCGGATGGAAAACTGTTTTTCAACGGGCAGGATTGGCCTAGCTGCGCAGTGGCTTCGGTCGTGCTCAAGTGCTTGCGCTCGAACACATCCTTAAACCGCTGTGCCAGCTCGTCGCCGAATTCGGGACTTTTCCCGGCGCTTTCCTGCACTCGGTGGATCGCGCTGTGCAGGTCTGTCCCGGCTAATAGCTCGACCAGGATCTGCGCATACACCTGCATGTAAGCGACACTTCGTGGATGGTTTTGGCGGACGCGGGTGACACGCTCCACTTGCTGAGCCAGATCGGGGGAATTCCAGTAACGGGCGACCACCGGGGCCAGACTCGTGGCCGTCGCAAGTTGATCGTCATCCGCACCGGCTTGGTAATTGAAACTCTCGGGTGGCAATCCAGCGGCATCGAGTTTCGCATTTTCAATCGTGCCCCGCGTTGCGGAATCCAAGTAACCGCGATAGTCGGGGGAGGCAAAATGACTGAAAAATCGCTGACCATAATCCGCGATGTCCAAGCCACCGTTTTCTGCAACCGATTCGAGCAACACGAGTGCTGCCTCGCCATAATGGGTGAGTTCGCCAGGCTTCTTCCCAGCATGGTAGTGGCCGGCCCGCGGCTGCTCGAAGCCCTTTAAATCGGGGTAAAAAGTCCTCAGATCTTCCAAATTGTAAATCCAATGAGTGCCCAAGCACATGGCATCTCCCAGAAATTGACCCCAAATCATTCCTTCAACCCGATCGCGTCCTTTATCATTCATTGCCCTTATTGTTGTCACAAACGCATCGCTGTCAAACAACCGCCATTTCACTAAAGTGCACTCCTCTCATGAGCTGTCTCAGTGGCCTTGAGCGTTTGAAACCCAGCTCAGGCGATGGGGGGGCGGACGCTAAGGAGTTCGTCATTCCTCAGGGATTTGATCTGGGATTCGCGGACGGTGACCACGGCGAAGGTATCTCCCACTGCATTGAAAATCTCCAACTCGTAGCCTGGTTCTTGGCCTGCACTTCCCGCGTAGTATTCGAGAATGGTCGCCAAATCGCCGCAAAGGAGATTTTCCTTCGGCAGGTCATCGGCGAGCGCAACGCGGGTGAAGAGTGGGTATTTCATGGTTTGTCGGGATACAATGCGATGAAGGGGGGGGCGGGAGGCGCTGCTTTTTTGGTAGCCCAAATGGAAACCATCTGCAAGCGAGGGCCATCGGGACCTTGCAAAGCCGCGCATGAATCAGGCGCAATTTTTCACGAATAGGAAGCGGCTTCGATGGAGAATTCTATTATCGGTATCATTCGTGTTGATTCGGTAAATTCGTGGTTCAAATCTTCATCGTTTGTGATGAGCGTCGGGCCGAGTAGGACCTCTGCGTTCCCACGAAGCGGAACCCCGCCCGCCCGGTTCCCATGAAACGAAAAAGGCGGAGATCCGTAGACCTCCGCCTTTGTTTTGAAAGAAGCGTTTTGTGCGAACTATTGCTTGTCTAGAACAGCATTCCACTCGTCGATGCGTTTTTTCTCGGCTGCGAAGAGCGCTTCTGTGGGATCGAGGATTTCGATCTTCTCAATTGTGTCGCCCATGCGGATCGAGTCGATCACATCTTGGCCCTTCGTGGTGACTCCAAAGACCGTGTGGCGTCCGTCCAAGTGAGGAGTGGGCACATGGGTGATGAAAAACTGGCTGCCGTTTGTTCCTGGGCCTGCATTCGCCATGGAGAAGATGCCAGGCTTGTCGTGCATCAGACCGGATTTGACCTCGTCCTCGAAGCGGTAGCCTGGACCTCCACGGCCAGTGCCGGTTGGGTCGCCGCCTTGGATCATAAACTGCGGAATCACGCGGTGGAAGGTGATGCCATTGTAGTAGCCGCGTTTGGCGAGGTTCAGGAAATTCGCCACGGTTACTGGTGCTGCCGAAGGTTTAAGAGTGGCCTCAATAGGGCCTTTGTTGGTGTTAACGATGATGCGGATGTCTTGCATGGAGGCTGTGTCTGTCGCCGAGTGGGCGGTGATTGTCAAACCGAGAAGCAGGGCTGAGAAAATTCGTTTCATAAGGAAACCAGAATATGACCATTGAAAGAGGAATCTCAACTGCAAGTTGCATCTCTGGAATGCGGCTATGGGATATGCCGGAAAGCGGAGTTGCGACGGGAGTGGCCTGAAAAAACGGCTCGCCAATATTGGAAAAGCCCGACAACTTTCGCGCCTCGATTATTTCCCCTTTTTTATGAACAAGCCTTCCCTCTTTCGCACCGCTGATGGCTGCAATCACTTTGTGACCTTTGCTTTGGTTAGCTCCCTCTTCCTCTTGTGGGGCTTCTGCAACGGCATGATCGATGTCATGGACAAGCATTTTCAGGAGGAGTTGCACCTCTCTTTGGCCCAGTCTGCCTGGGTTCAGTTTGCCCACTACCTCGGCTATTTTCTCATGTCCCTCCCGGCTGGTTGGCTGGCGACGAAACTTGGCTATCGTGGCGGCATCATTGCCGGACTTCTCATGGTGGCTGTGGGAGGTTTGTGGTTTATTCCAGCGACTCAGATTGCTCAGTTCTGGGCCTTCCTGCTCGGTGTCTGTTTGATCGCTGCGGGCCTCACTTTTTTGGAAGCGGTGGCGAATCCCTACACCACGGTTCTGGGAGCGCCCGACTTCGCTGCCACGCGGATCAATCTCGCTGCCGCCTGTAACGGGATCGGATGGATTT
>JAPLTI010000118.1 GCA_026398285.1 Verrucomicrobiota bacterium | reverse complement strand
TCTGAAATACGCCGGCTACATAACCCGCCAAGAGGAGCAAATCGCCCGCACCGCGCGCCACGAAGGTAAGGCCATCCCCGACTGGGTCGATTTTACCAAGATCAACGGACTTCGCACCGAGGCCGTGCAGAAACTCTCCGCTGTCCGCCCCGAGACACTAGGCCAGGCCGCCCGCCTCAGCGGCGTGACTCCCGCCGATATCGCCCTGCTCGGTGTATGGATCACACGCGGCTCAGAAAAAGCACCCATCACATGAAAACGCCCAATCGCATTGATACGAAATTTGAAACCCTCCGCGCCGCCGGACAGTGTGGCTTCATCGCCTACATCACGGCGGGTGATCCTGATTTGAAAACCACTCCGGCTCTTGTGGCCGCGCTGGAGCAATCCGGCGTGGACATTGTCGAGTTGGGCATCCCGTTTTCGGATCCGCTGGCGGATGGAGCGACCATTCAAGCCGCCTCGGGACGCGCGATCGATGCTGGCGCTACCGTGGCCGGCGTGCTCGATGCTGTGCGTGAGATTCGCCGTAGCTCGGAGATCCCCATCGTTTTCTTCACCTACCTGAATCCCGTTTATGTTTACGGGTTCGACAGGTTCCATGCGGATGCCGCCGCCGCTGGCGCGGACGGTCTCTTGATTCTCGACTTGCCGCCCGACGAGGCTGCCCGCAATGCGGAGCTGATGAAATCCCACGGCCTCCTTTCCATCCGGCTCATCGCGCCTACGACGCCGCCTGAGCGTATGGAACTCATCGCCAAGTCGGCGGAAGGTTTCATTTACTATGTCTCGCGCGAGGGTGTGACCGGCGAGCAGACAAGTCTCTCGGCCGACATCGCCACACAGGTCGCCGAAATCAAAAAACACACCAGTCTCCCAGTGGCAGTCGGCTTTGGCATTTCCACACCGGAGCAGGCCGCCGAAGTCGCGAAGGAGTCCGACGCCGTCGTGGTGGGCAGCGCCATTGTGCGACGCATCGGGGAGTATGGAAAATCGGCCGAGCTCATCCAGAAGGTCGCGCAGTTTGTCTCGCCTATCGCGGCCGCTGTGAAAAAAGCCGCTGCTTGATGAGCCCCGCTCCGGTGAATGGCGCGGCGGAGATTCCTCTGACGGGATGCGATGCGTTTTTCCTCGCGCTCGAGGATCTCATGGCCGCTGGCGGTCAGGGTAGGCACACCGGCCTCACCATTCTGGAACTTGCAGCAGGCTTGGATGTCGCCGCACTCCGCGATGCCGTGCGCCGTTTCTCGCTATCGCATCCGTTGCTTCATGCGAAGCTTCGCCGCTCTTGGTTTCTTGGTGTGCCATTCTGGAGAACGCCAAAAACACTTTTGCCCGACGCAGTGCCGATTCTGGAGCACTCCTCCGATGCAGACCGTGATTCTTTTTGCCAAAAGCTTCTTGGGTCCGGAGGCGAACACTTTTTAGAAATTCACATTCTTCCCGGCGTTGAAAAAACCACGCTGCTGGCGAAGTGGTCTCACCTGCTCTTCGATGGACGCGGGGCCGAGTTGGCGTTGCAGGAAATCGCACATCTTGCACGGAATCCTGGCGAGCCCCTCAAGCCCGTTGCCTCCTGGGGAATGCCCTTTCCGCCGGCGCCAGGCCTCGTGGCGCGATGGGCAGGCACGCGTGCCTTTGTGAAGCGGCACTATGACATGAAGCCTTCGGATTTTCGATCCCTCGGCGGCCCCTCTCTCAAGTCCGGCGCGCCGGGATTTCGCGTGCTGCCATTTTCAAAAGAGGAGACAGCTTTGCTGCGCGAGAGGGCCGTGCGGCTTACGGGAGGGATTTTTCAGATGCCGTATTTTTTTGCGGCGGCCGCAAGGGCCCATGCGGCTGTTTTCAAAATTCGCGGCGAGTCGCCGCCTTCATTCGTAAGTCCTGTGCCGGTGCAGGCCCGAAAGCCCAAGGCGCGGCATCCGATTTTTCAAAATCAAGTCACCGTTTTGCATTTCAAGCTTAGTAGTTCAGAGGTCGACGATCTCGAAAAAGCCACCACCTCCATCCATGCGCAATTTGAATCCGCCGTCCGCAGTGGGCTCGAGAGTTCTTCCGCCACGATGCTTTGGTGGATGCGTCGCCTGCCGACAGGAATCTACCGCCGATTCCTGCAGAAGGATACCGGGGGCGAAATCGTCTCTTTTTTTCAATCCCACACCGGCGACTTCCTGCCTGGAGTGCGCGAGATTTGCGGCGCGCATATCTTAAATGGCTGGCACATCCCCTCGGTATCCCAACCGCCCGGCAGTGGCATTTTTTTCAGCGAACGGGAGGGACGCCTCTCTGCGACGATCTCCTGGCGCGAGGGCTCGCTCAAACTCGACGAAGTGGACGCCATGGAATCCAGCCTGTGGAGCGATCTTCTCGGGTTGTGAATTCAAATGCTCGGCGGGATTGACCAGAAGAGCGTTTGGTGTTTTAGTTTTCACCTCAATCAGGTGAGGTGGCTGAGTGGTCGAAAGCAGCGCTTTGCTAAAGCGCCGTAGTCCAAAAGGCTACCGAGGGTTCGAATCCCTCCCTCACCGCCAAGTTTCTTCGCTCCCCCAATCATCAGCTCCCAGAAGCCCCTATGGAGTCGGCACCGAGTCTTTGGACGATGCTCCTGCTTTTTCAGTGTGCATGACATAAACCAAGAGATTTTCTTATGCACCCATTCTTGACCTGCTCTTGCAAATTTGGTCTTTGGGCTCGATGCCTATACCAACAAAGATTCTTCCCCCCAGTGGACCGATCGAAAGTCTGAAGGAGGAAGATCGTGAGTTGCTGTCCAGCTTTGGCTCTTTTGAGTCCGCTAAGCCAGGGCAAAAAATCATCCACCAAGGGAAGCCTCACGGCATGCTTATTCTCACCCTCAGTGGGCTTTTAAATGCAAAGACGGAGGAGCGCGGACATACTGAGATTCTTGCTGAAATTCACCCCGGCGAGTGGTTGGGTGAGATCAATCTCTTCGATCCTTCCACGGCGGTTTGCTCGGTGGAGGCCGTCGAGCCATCAGAATACTGGGTCATCACGCGCGAAGACTTCGAGAAGTTCATCAATAAAAACCACGCTGCGGGTAGTGTTCTGCTGATCGGGCTCGCCATGACGCTGAGCAAGCGGATCAGAAGCCTTACAGAAAAACATGTGCTTGTTGCGAGGTCCAAGAAGAAGCCTATGCTTTGGGCAGCTCTCGGAGTGGTGGCCATCATTGCGATCGTGGGAATCTGGAAATGGGCCGAAGGAAATGGACTGATAAACAGGCTCAGACTTGAAAAGCAGCAGAGGGTGGCAGGAGCCTATCAAGATTTGGAGACTTCCCAAGTGAAGGCGAAGGAACTCGAGCTCGAGGTGACGCGGCTTGAAGAGGAACTGGAGTGGACAAAAGCCGAGGCCGAAAAGAAAGCTGCCCAGCCATCAACCCCGCCTGCACAAAATGTGGCGAGGAATGACGCTCCATCCGTCGAAGCCCAGCCTGCGGATGAACCCTCGGAGCCTTCGGTCGAGAAGCCTCAAGAGCAAACCAAACCTTCGCAGCCCGCGAAAGACGAGCCATCCGAATCCAAGCCTAAATCCACACTGATTTCGTATCCGCCGGAAATCACGCTGACTGCGGAAACCGTCGTGCCTCTGACCGTCAATGGCAAAGTCTCTGGGAGCGCAACAATAGCGCCCGGAAAGACATTCAAGGTCGTCGGAGTCGATGGGTCCGATGTGCTTGTCACCATGGCTGGTTCAACGGTTCGAATTCCGAAGGAGAATTCCAATTTCGACGAGGCTTTTGATGCGGCTGCCGCCCTGGCTGAGGAAAAAGCTAAAGCCGCCAAGCCTGCCGCGCTTGTGGTTCCCGCGGTCTCCAAGCCGTCTCCGACACCTGTTGCTGTGACCGCTGCAGAGCCGGCCACTCATCAAGGAGATGTGCATGCAGCCAGCGAGGAATCCCCCGCCGTTCAAATCGAAAAAATGATCAAGCTCGTGACTCCGCTTGAAGCCCTTGATGCTTTGCGAGACTTCCGCAAGCCAGGCAAGGAAAGTGCTCGGTCGGCGTTCATGAAAAACCAAGCCCGCAAGTGGGAACAGGTGGCCGAAACGGCTAAAAACTTCTTGCGCACCCAGCAAGTGGATGAGCCCACCAAGAGATTGCTGAAAAATATCGTGCTCACGGCCGAGATGTTTGCAACCGAGCGATATGATGGCATCGAAGGCAAGCTCAATGAAATTGATGTGGGCTGGCTGGCCATCAAAACAGACATGGAAATTTACGGCTCCGAAGGTGCTCCCAAGCCGGAACAGCCGCAGTAGCCATGATTTTTAAAATCTCCTGAAAAACGCGCCTAGCGTGGAAGACACTTTTTCACGTCGGGTCAGTGAAATGCGTTTTTGAAGAACGGGAAAATCTTCCCGTTCGATGCGGTCGAGGATTTTTTGGTAAACGGCGCACATGATGCGCGCGGGCAGAAGCGATTTGAAGTCGGCCTGTGGAGGCACCGCTGCGGCGAAGCGTGCCCGCGCCTGCGCGGCCTCGTGGCGCATCAGGGCTTTGAACCGAGCGCTAGGCCGGCGTTTGAGGATATCCTCTTCGCTCACGCCGAACCGTGCCATGTCATCCTGCGGGAGATAAATCCTGCCGTCCGCAGCATCCTCTCCAGTGTCGCGCAGGATATTTGTGAGCTGCAGCGCATGGCCGAGGTGGATGGCATAGGTTTCGCTGCGGGGATCGCGACAACCGAAGATTTTTATCGAAACCAATCCAACCGCACAGGCCACCCGCCAACAGTAGAGCTCCAAGTCAGCAAGCGCTGGAAAGCGGCGCGGTTCAATATCCGAAGCGCATCCGTTGATGATCTCGGCAAAAAGTGAACGGTTGATACCATGCCGAACGATAAGGCGTTCCAAATCCGGAGGGAGGCCGTTCTCCACAGCTTGAAGCCATGCCTTCAGAAGGTCGTGTTTTTCTCCGATTGCGAGGCCTGGCTGGTCGGCAATGTCATCCACCGTTCGACAGAAGCGGTAGAAACGCATGGCATCGCTGCGGCGCGAGGAAGGCAGGCAGAGAAGAGCAAAGGCCAGATTGGATGACTTGGCGCTGGATGCGGGAAGTAGCTCCAGCGGTTTCATGGAACTCTGGTGTGGTCCCTCAGAGATGTCATTTCGACAATATGGTCGGAAAACGGCAGCACATCGCATTTGTCGCCGTTCCACAATACGGTCGTTCCACACTCATCCGCCATCCGCCGGGCAAGGGGCAGCAAAAGCGGATTCGGTGGAGAAACGGCGATCAACACAGGGGGAGAGTGGACGATCGCCCGCGCAAAGGCCACCCGCCAGTGCACGGAATCAGGGAGCTCACCGACCGGAATCGCATTCAGCTCGGGGATGCCAACAAACTCGAGCGCCGTGAGTGTGCGCTCCTGTGCCCCCTCCTGTCCGCAAATTCGAAAAAATGGCATGGCCACATTTTCCGCCACGGTGAAAGAGGGTAGCAAGTGGGGGTGGGTAAAAAGATATCCGAAGGAAGTGTCCCGAAGCTTCCTGGAACCAGGCCTGGACATCTCCGATGCCTGTTCATCGAATAAAAAAACACGCCCGCTGTCGGGTCGCTCGATCAGGCCCAGAATACTCAAGAGCAGTTCTTTTGCTGCGATATCAGAACCGCAGAAGCCTGTGATGTCTCCGCTCTCGAATGAGGCAGTAAAATCCTCGATCAGACCATGCCTGAAGGCGTTGGCTGTGGATCGGCAGCAGTGGATGTTCTCGCAGCGGAGGGGGCTCATGGAACTTCCCCGCACACTGACACTGGAAAGCTCGCGGCATCAATACGGAAAACAACGCCGCCAAGTTGTTTCCTCTTGCCCGGGGACGCGCCGCGCTGCGAGGCGCGGCAGCGTCCACCGAAGCATTGGGGAAACTACCTCGCGTATTCAACCCGAACGCGGCGGGCGCGTCCGTTTTTGCGGATCACCACGCGGCCGCTGTCGAGGAGATCCGCCATGGCGGCGATCGTCTCACGACTGTTGCGGGCGCAGGATCCCACGATGGAGATCAGTTCGCCGAGGGAGTATTTTGTGCGGTTGATTTTTTTGTAGATATTTTTCATGGCAGTTTCTATTTGCTGTTTTTGACAGCATAGAGAATGCCAGTGTTCAAAAAAAATTTTGCGCCGCCCGAAGAAGGGGTGCCAATACCCTGCAGAAGCCTATTTTTCCTGCCTCTGAGGCTTAAAACAGCAGAAAGGCGGCTGTGAAGTAGGCGGCAAAAATTGCCACTACGAGGGTCACTCCCGTGATGCGTGCCGCAATTTCCGGAAGCGGCCCTCTGCCGAAATGCATGCAGAACCCGGCAAAAGCGACCCATGCGAGCGGCAGGGCAAAGAGCCAGAGGCTCTGGGTGGCCATCCACACCGAGAACGCGGGAAACCGTTCCGCGACATTTGAGGCATATCCGGCGGCCTTGAGGAGCACATTGACCGAAAGCATGCCGAGGGAAATGAAAACGAATTGAGTGAGTGCGATGGAAAGAATCATAAGCCGGAGTGGAGTGCGCGGCGCATTTCCTCGAGAGGCGCGGCGCGATTGAACCAGATTTCAAAGGAGAGTGCTCCCTGATGGAGAAGCATGCCGAGGCCGTTGGCACAGCGTGCGCCCGCCGCAGCCGCATCCTCGAGCAGGCGCGATGTCCCGCCCGCGTAGACGGTGTCGTAAACGAGGAGATTCGCGGTGAGCAAAGCCGGCGAAATCGCCGGAGGGTCCGTGCGTTTCATTCCGAGCGAGGTGGCGTTGATGAGAATGTCGGCATTTTCCAACTCGCGCCGCAGGGCGTCGTCGTCGAAAGGGATCGCTACAATGCGCTCCGCCGGACCGCTCAGTTTCTCGCTCTGAAAATAGGGCGCCAATTCTTCAGCCAGCGGGAGGATTTTATCCAAGGTGCGGTTTACCAGCACCAGCCGCTCGCAGCGTTCCATGGCGCATTGAACGGCGATGGCGCGTCCTGCTCCACCGCCTGCACCCAGCAGGACCACGCGCAGGTCGCGCAGGTCGACGCTGAATTCCTCGCGGATCGCCCGAACCAAGCCGGGCCCGTCGGTGTTGAAGCCCATGAGCTTTTCGCCGTTCACCACAATCGTGTTCACACTCCCCGAAGCGCGGGCGTAGGCATCCGCCTCATCAACCCCTGCCAAGGCTGCCGCTTTATGGGGAATTGTCACATTTGCACCCAGAAATCCCGCAGCAGGCAAAGTCCGCAGCACTTCAGCAAAACGCTCGGGCGGGACATGAAGCCGGCCATACTGCGCCCAGATGCCGCAAGAACGCAGCGCCGCATTATGGAAGCCGGGCGATCTGGAGTGCGCCACCGGATCCCCTATCACGGCAAGCCTCACTGGCGGCTCGAAGCCAGCAAACCTCCCAGGATTTGAAATGAAATCCTCAGCGGAAAAAATCTCCGGCACACTTGTTTGCATGCCCAAAGAAAGCAGGCAGTCCATCCGCTGGCAAGCGGGGGGAACCTCCCGCCTTGTTACGGCACGGTGCGAATCTGGATGGATTCGAATCGTTCCTGACCCTCGATGAGTTCGCGCAGGGCGATAATTTTATCACCCGAAGCCACCAACCCACGCTTGATCAATTCCTCCTCCGCTGCGGCGAAGGTTTCCTCGGCATCAGTGTGAAAGTCCAAGCGCAGAGCGTGTGTGTTCCAGTTCAAGGTCAGATGGCGGACGGTTTCCTCACGGGGCGAAAAGGCAAAGATCGGCGCCCGGTCGGGACGCAGGTGGCTTGTGCTGTCGGCCATATCGCCTTCGCGAGTGAAGACTGCAAGGCGCGCATTCTCGAGGGAGTTTGCGAGGGACACGGCCGCGCGGATGGTCTTTTGACGCTGTGTTTCCAAAATCGCCTCCGCTGCATATCCGGCTCCGCCGCTTTGGGCGATGCGGCGTGCCACGCGGTCGAGCACCTTCACGCACTCGACGGGATATTTTCCCGCTGCTGTCTCGCCGCTCAGCATCACGGCATCGGCCTGCTCGAAGACCGCATTGGCCACATCGGTAATCTCCGCGCGTGTCGGCACGGGATTTTCGATCATGCTTTCCAGCATGTGGGTCGCCACGATGACCGGCTTTCCAATCTGGATGCACTTTTTGATGATGCGGCGCTGAATGATCGGCAACTCCTCCATCTTGCATTCGATGCCGAGATCCCCGCGTGCAATCATGATCGCGTCGGATGCCAGAATAATGTCTTTGATAAACTTCACCGCATTCTGGTCCTCGATCTTGGCGATCGTGCGCGCTTTGCTGCCCAGTTGCGTCAAGACCCGCTTGAGTTCCAGAATATCCGCCGCTTCGCGGCAAAAACTCAGCGCCACAAAATCAACACCCACCTCCACGCCGAGCCGGATATCCGCATGGTCCTTCTCCGTGAGCGGAGGGAGGCCGACTTTGACGCCAGGCAGATTGATGTGGCGCCGCGAGCCCATGGAGCCCTCGGTGAGAACCTCGCAACGAATCCGGTGCTCGTTTTTTTCCAGCACCTTCATGTGGATGACCCCGTTGTCCACCAGCACCGTGTCGCCGACATGGATGTCATTGACGAGGCCGTCGTAGTTCACATCCACCGAGTAATCCTCCTCGCTGCGCGCACCCCTGACAGTAAATTCAAAAATATCTCCGGGCTTCAGATTTAACTTCGTTGGCAGGTCGCCCGTGCGGATCGCAGGCCCCTGTGTGTCGAGCAGAATGCCGCAGTTCAGATTCAGCTCCGCCGCAAGATGCCGGATTTTTTTCACAACCTCGCGCACCCAATCGTGGGTCGCGTGGCTCATGTTCAGACGAAAAATATTCGCTCCGGCTTCAAGTAGACCCTTGATGATTTCCTCTGAGCCGGACGCTGGACCCAGTGTGCAGATGATTTTGGTCTTGCGCATGCGACTATCAAAAACCCGGCGGCGCAACTGGCAAGATTACAATTGTTAAAAAACAAATTGCTTTAATCGATGTATAGCGATATATAAATAAACCAAGACATTCTCTTATGACAACAATCCAACCAACCGAACTCCAAACCGTCCTGAAATCTGACTCCACCGCGCAGCTTCTCGATGTGCGCACGTCGGCCGAGCACAGCCAAATCCATGTGCCCGGCGTCCATTTGATTCCGCTTGATCGCTTGGATGCCGCGCAGCTCGCTGCGTCGGGTGGTTTTTCGAAAGACAAGCCGGTTTACATCCTATGCCAATCCGGTGGACGCGCCAAACAGGCCGCGGCCAAGCTTGAGCAGTCGGGATTTGAAAAATGCTCCGTGGTTGAAGGCGGCACATCGGCATGGGCCGCCGCTGGACTGCCGGTGAATCGCGGAGCATCCCGAGTCATCTCGCTCGAGCGTCAGGTGCGCATTGCCGCCGGCTTCCTCGTCTTCTCGGGTGTGCTCATGTCCCAATTTGTCAATCCGGCGTTCATCTGGCTTTCGGGATTTGTCGGCGCGGGTTTGATTTTCGCTGGAGCCACGGATTGGTGCGGCATGGGAATGCTCATTGCCCGCATGCCATGGAATCAAGGCTCCTCATGCGGTTCCAAATAACAAATTCAGAATCATGTTTCTCAAGCAAATCTCCGACCCCTCCTTGGCTCAATACTCCTACCTCATCGGGTGCCAACGAACGGGTGAAGCCGTCGTCGTCGATCCCGAGCGGGATATCGACCGCTACCAAGAAATCGCCAAACACGAGGGGCTGAAAATCACGGCCGTCGCCGAGACCCATATCCACGCGGATTTCGTCAGTGGAGCGCGGGAATTCGCAGCCGCCGATCCATCTATTAAACTCTACCTCTCCGCAGAGGGCGGGCCTAACTGGCAGAGCGAGTGGGCAAAATCCCTCCCGGGTTACCATCCGCTTCACGATGGCGATTCCTTCAAAATCGGAAATATCGAGTTGCAAGCGGTGCACACGCCAGGTCACACGCCGGAGCACATCGTTTATTTGGTCACCGACCACGGCGGCGGGGCGAACGAGCCGATTGCCATGCTCAGCGGTGATTTCCTTTTCGTAGGTGACGCCGGTCGCCCCGATCTGCTGGAGCAGGCCGCCGGACTAGAGGGCACCCAGGAGCAGGGCGCACGGGCTCTGTATAAAAGCCTCCGCAAGGTGTCCGAGTTGCCCTGCCATCTTCAGGTCTTGCCCGCCCACGGCGCCGGGAGTGCTTGCGGCAAAGCGCTTGGCTCTATCCCGAATTCCACCTTTGGCTACGAGGAGAAATTCAATCCCGCGCTCAAGCTGGCCCTCAACGAAAGCGAGGAGGCGTTTGTGAATTTCATTCTCAGCGGACAATCCGAGCCGCCCGCTTACTTCGCCAATATGAAGCATGTGAACAAAGTCGGCCCTACTGTGCTGGGCGAACTTCCGAAGGCTCGTTTGATGAGTCTCGATGAAATTCTCCCCAGCCTCAACGAGCCTGACTTTGTCGTTCTCGACACAAGGTCACGCGGGGAGTTTTTGGAAGGCCATCTGCGCGGCAGCCTCTTCACCCCGCCGGAGAAATTCTCCGATTTCGCCGGCAGCTTTCTTGCGCCTGAGCAGGAGCTCGCCATCGTCGCCGATGACGCCGCCGCCGCGCAGGATTGCGTTCGCCAACTTGTTCGCATCGGATTCGACCGCATCGCAGGATTTCTTCCAGCTTCCTCCATTGACGATGCTCCTGCAGAGCTGATCACAAAATTCCAAGCCGTGGATTTTCAAGCCGTGCCGGCACTGTTGGGCGGGAATGGCGACACCTTCACGCTTGATGTCAGGAAGGCCACCGAATTCGTAGGCGGACATATACGAAACGCCCACAACCTTGCCCACACACGCCTTCGCCCGCGCCTCGCGGAGATTCCGAGGGTTCCGCTTTTAGTCCATTGCCAAACGGGGCATCGCGCGACAGGTGCCAGTGCCTTCCTTGCGCGGAATGGTTACGAGGTCACCTGCGTGGCGGACAAATTTGAAAATGCTCCACTTGGTATTCTGACGGCCGGAGTGCCTCGTTAAGAGGCCGTGATCATATCACGAAAGACTGCGCCGCCTCGCGGGCCCGCTTGGTCATGCCGTCACACATCAGTTTGCACAGCTCCATCACCAACGGATCGCTTATCGAGTAAACCGCGCTCGTGCCGCGTTGCTCGCGCCTCAGGAACCCCGCATCGCGCAGCACCGAGAGTTGCTTTGACACATTCGCCTGGGACAATCCGACGGCTTCCACAAGCTCGCCAACAGTCCGTTCACCGGACTTGAGTTCCTGCACAATCGCCAGACGCGTCGGCTCCGAAAGCGCCCGGAATCGAGCTGCAATCTGCTCCAGTGCCTCGCGCGCCTGTTTTTTTGCCATGCCCGAATATCGCTGCATACCGATAAGAAAGAAACAGAAAAACCTCCCCTCTGACCCTGTAAGGCTCGTCCTGATTGAACGGATTCGCCGCGTAGATTGTCTAAATTGTGCATCACCCCTCCGTTGTTTTATGAATTCCCTTCTCTCCGCATTGCTTCTTCTTGTCTCCAGCGTTTCCTGTTTTGCCCATGGCTCCATGGGCAATCCAATCAGCCGCGTGCATGAGGTCTTTCTTGAGAACCCGATGTCGCCGACGAGCGATGCCGGAAAGGCGGCGGTTGCCGTCGCTGGAACGCAGGCTTTTTACGATTGGCACGAGGTCAGTCTCCTTGTCCCTCAGCGCAACTACCGCGACCTCATTCCCGATGGTCAACTCGCCAGCGCAGGCCGCACGAAATATGCTGGGCTCGACCTACCGCGTGTAGACTGGCCCGCCACCAAGGTGCAAGCCGGTCCCTACGACGCCTGCTTCTCCGCCAATGTCCCGCACTCGCCAAGCCGCTTCGAAGTTTACATCTCAAAAAATACCTACGATCCAACGAAGCCACTCAAATGGTCCGACCTGGAAGCGCTTCCCTTGGCGGCCGATGCCATATTGGATGGAAATACCTACCGCTTCTCGGTGACTTTTCCGCCGCGCGTTGGCCGCCATGTGCTCTATGTCATCTGGCAACGCGATGATCCAGCCGGTGAAGCCTTCTTCTCCCTCAGCGATCTCGATTTTGGCGGCTACAATTTCGACCCCGCTCTCCAAACCTCCGTCCCGCCCGCACCGAAAAAAGCCACCATCCCTGGCGGCTGCGGCACAGGCTGCACCTGCCCAACTCCCACTGTATCGCCATCCCCTTCACCAAGCCCTGCGGCCACGCCCAGCCCAACTCCAGCTCCCGCTGCCGGGGTGCTCTCCGTCACTCAACAACTCGTCAGTGATTGGGGATCCGGAGCGCAGATGAAGATTCTATTAAAAAATACATCCGCCAGCCCCGTCAGCGCTTGGAAAGTGCAATTCGACTCGCCGGGCAAAATCTCCAGTATCTGGAACGCGAAGCTCGCGAGTAGCTCCTCTGCTCCGAAATACGCTCTCACTCCCGAATCTTGGAACGCAACCATACCCGCCGGTGGATCGGTAGAAATCGGCTACATCATCGAGCCAGGCGCCGCCTCCGCCCTCATTCAAAATCTCTCCACCCAACCTTCCAACACGGCCTCTCCGACTCCGACTCCGACTCCGACTCCGACTCCGACTCCGACTCCGACTCCGACTCCGACTCCGACTCCGACTCCGACTCCGACTCCGACTCCGACTCCGACTCCGACTCC
>JAPLTI010000186.1 GCA_026398285.1 Verrucomicrobiota bacterium | reverse complement strand
TCAGCAAAACGGGAATCGATTACGCCAATTGGCTCATCAGCAATGGTCGGTATCAGGATGCGGAAAATACCGCCAAGACGATCCTGTCGCCAGAATTGAATCCGACATACAAGCCTGCCATGCAGATGCTTGCCAACTTGGAGCAGCCGGGCTATTACAATCGCACCGTCACGCCCGGTTTTGCCTCCAAGCGGGACGAAGTGAATGCCCTCCTGAATCAGGCCGAGGGATACTACGCTACAGGCCGTAATGATTTGGCACTGAAACGCTACGAACAGGTTCTAAATCTGGATCCCTACAGCATCGCCGCGCGGAACGGCATGGAGAAAGTCAACAAACAGCGCAAGACCTACTACGACAGCGCCTACAACGAGACCCGCAGCCGCATGCTCTGGCTTACCGATCGCGCCTGGGAACGACCAGTTCGAAAACTCACACCAGCTGGACGGGATACGGATGGTTCTTCTTTTGGCACAAATACCGCCGCCAACTCGAAGGATGCCATTAATAACAAGCTCAATAAAATCATCATTGACAAGATGGATCTTGAGGACGCCTCGATCCGCGAAGTAGTGGATTTTCTCAAACAAAAAAGCCGCCAACTCGATAACAGCACGGATGATCCCAAGAAAAAAGGCGTTAACATCGTTCTCAAACTGGCTTCTCCTGCGGCTGCTCCCGCCCCGGTCGATGGACAGGCGGCTGAGATTCCGGCGTCGGAATCTGGTGTCACCGAGGATACTAAAATTTCCATCGCACTAAAAAATGTTCCGCTCATCGAGGCCGTGCGTTATTTGACAGAACTTTCCGGCTTGAAATACAAAATCGAGCCATTTGCTGTTTCCATCATCCCTCTCACGGAGAACACTGAGGAACTGGTGACTAAAGAATACCGCGTGCCCCCTGGGTTTATCCCAGCCTCGGCCGGAGAAAGCACGGCTTCGGGGCCAACGCCGGGAAATCAGCCGTCGGATGATGCCAATACTCGAATCACGGGGCGACGCAATGCCACTCAATATTTTACGGAACAGGGCGTGCCATTTCCAACGGGCGCATTCGCTCAATACATTGCGTCTGGTAGCAAACTCATTGTTAGAAATACTCAGGCCGCTGTGGATTTGATCGATACCATTGTGGAAGGTGCGACCGGAGTGGCCCCGACACAAGTTGAGATCGAATCGAAATTTGTCGAAATCTCACAAAACAACCTGAACGAATTGGGTTTCGATTGGATGTTGGGTCCGTTTTCCATCGGCGGTG
The DNA here is from genome assembly GCA_026398285.1 of Verrucomicrobiota bacterium. Lineage (GTDB taxonomy): Bacteria > Verrucomicrobiota > Verrucomicrobiia > Chthoniobacterales > Terrimicrobiaceae > UBA967. Next base: position 12,293 of record JAPLTI010000186.1, on the reverse strand, counting down.
GCGTTTATGGAGACGGCGGAACTCGGGCCGGTGCTCAAGAGCTTTCTTCTCAATACTATGAGAACTATCCATTTGGCAATCTTGGAACAAATCCGATGACCGCAGGTAATCGAAACGGCATCGGAACAAGTTACAACTCGGCAATAACGGCTAACAGCTTGAACGCCTTGCTGGGAGGAATTCCGCAGGGAACCAATGTGGCTTCTCCGGGCGTTTTCGGAATTGCCGGTGTCTTCACCAATCCTCAGTTCCAAATGGTGATTCGTGCCCTCAGCCAGCAAAAAGGCGTCGATCTCATGTCTGCTCCCAAAGTCACAACAAAAAGCGGAATCAAAGCAACGATCAAAGTGATTCGAGAATTTCCATATCCCACAGAATTCAATCCACCTCAAGTGCCGCCGCCCACCACAGGAACGCAAAGCGCTTCGGCAACAGCGACTTCAGGTATTGTTGTCACAAGTGGCGCTGTGACTCCTTCCACTCCATCGGCATTCGAGAAGCGAGATCTTGGCGTAAGCTTGGAAGTCGAACCTCAAGTGGGAGCTGACAATTACACGATTGATCTTTCCCTTTCTCCTGAGGTTGTGGAGTTTGATGGATTTGTTAACTACGGTTCGCCAATCAATGGGCCCCGCTATAATCCATCACTCAGTAATCCCTCTGGAATCGACTCATTCGTCATCACTCCGAATGTCATCAACCAGCCTATCTTCTCTGTCCGCAAGGTGACCACCAGCGTGAGTATCTGGGATGGTCAGACCGTTGCCCTCGGCGGACTCATCCGCGAAGATGTTCAAAAGGTGAATGACAAGGTGCCGATCCTCGGCGACATACCGCTGGCAGGGCGTCTCTTCCGGTCCAATGTGGATCAGAAGATTAAGAAAAACCTCATAGTTTTTGTCACAGCGCGCCTCATGAATGCCGAAGGCCAACCCCTACTTCAGCAGGATGACGAAGAGGAAACCGTGGAGCCAATCGGGCTTCCGGAAGATCTCCCTCCGCCAGCCATTACCACCCGCTCGGTTGGGAAATAGCCCTTTCACAAGCCTCGGCCTGCCGAGGAGGTCTTGATTGCTTTTCACGGGTTTCTAAGATGTCGCTATGATTTCGATCCGGGAGGATTTTGAGGTTGGCACGGCCTCGCCGTTTCAACGCGAGGTGGAGGGGATTTTCTCGGAGACAGGCATTCTGTCGGGCGCGGCATCTTTTGAATACCGCGCGGAGCAGCAGCGCATGGCTGGTGCTGTGGCTCGAACGATTGAGACGGGCGGGCACCTCGTGGTCGAAGCGGGCACAGGCGTTGGAAAATCCCTCGCCTACCTTGTGCCGGCGGCATTGCATGCGGTGCGGACGAAGCGCAAGGCGGTGATCTGCACCCATACGATCGCGCTCCAGGAGCAGCTCATGTTCAAGGACATTCCGCTCGTGCAAAAAATCGTGCCCGACGAGTTCGAGGCGGTGTTGCTGAAGGGGCGGCAAAATTACCTCTGCACGACGCGCCTGGCCCGCGCGCTCACGCAGTCGAAGGAATTGTTCTCCACGCCCCAGCATGCGGAACTGGAGCGCATCCGCGAGTGGAGCATGCAGACGAAAGATGGCTCCTTGAGCGATTTTCTGGAGCAACCGGATCCCGCCGTGTGGGAGGAAGTGCGCAGCGAGCAGCACTTGTGCACCCCGAAGACATGCGGCCCGGGAAGCGGGTGTTTTTATCAAAACCTGCGCCGACGCGTGGCGAATGCGAAAATGGTCGTCCTCAACCACGCCCTGTTCTTCACGCTGCTGAATGGTGTGGAGGACGCAGAGAACCGCACCGGCGGGCTTCTTTTTGCCAATGACTTTGTGATTTTCGATGAGGCCCACACGATGGAGGAGGTCGCCGCGCGCCACATCGGCATGGAGGTGTCCCAACTCGGACTGCGCCGGGTCATTCAGCGCCTCTACAATCCCCGCAGCAAAAAAGGTCTCTTCCAGATGCTCAAAAACGGCCCTGCATGCCATGCGGTGAGCGATATCCTGCCGGTGGCCGACAGCTTTTTCCAGCAGGTCACCAAACAATGCACCTTCAAAAAAGGAAGGGAGTTCCGTGTCCGCGAAGCAGGCCTCGCCGAGGGCGGAGAGGTGTGCGGCGCATTGGCGCGTCTCGGTGAGTTGATCGGCATCGAAGCGGGAAAATGCGAGGATGAAACCTACACCTCCGAACTCCAAGAGGCGGCTCGCAAGCTGCGCTCGGCCCGCTCGGCGATCACGGACTTTCTCGCGCTCGAGGAACCGGACCATGTTTATTGGGTGGAGCAATACGGCCGCACGGAAGAGTTCTGCACCCTGCGCACCGCTCCAGTGAATCTCGCCGATGCCCTGCGGCGTCTCATCTTCCGCGAGGGTGCGTGCACCGTGCTGACCAGCGCCACGCTTTCCACCGGCGCGCCGGATTTGTCGTATTTCCGAAACCGCGTGGGGGCCGAGGATGTCCCGGCACTCCAGATCGGGAGCCCGTTCGACTACGAGAAACAAATGAGCCTGCATCTCGTCGAGAAGATGCCCGAACCGAAAGCGCCGGACTACGAGACCTCGCTGGCTAAGTGGATCGCTCATTTCACCGAGAAAAGTGAGGCCCGCGCGTTCGTGCTTTTCACCAGCTATCAGACGATGCGCTCGGTAGCGGAATTGGTGGAGCACGTTTTTGAAAAGAGAGACTGGCAACTCCTCGTGCAGGGTGGGGGAATGCCCACGCAACGGATGGTGGCCGAGTTCAAAGAAAACCCGCACAGCATCCTCTTCGGCGTCTCCAGTTTTTGGACCGGCGTCGATGTGCCCGGCGAGGCCCTCTCAAGCGTGATCATCACCCGGCTCCCCTTCACCACGCCCGACCATCCGCTCACCGAGGCGCGCCTGGAGGCGATCGAGGCCGAAGGTGGGCGGGCGTTTGAAAACTACTCACTCCCCGAGGCGATCCTCAAACTCCGCCAAGGCGTGGGCCGCCTCATTCGCAGCAAGACCGACACGGGAACGATCGTGATTCTCGACAGCCGGATCGTTTCGAAGCCGTATGGACGCGCCTTTCTCAGAGCCATGCCGAAATGTCCGGTGGAAATCCACTGAGGCTGGATTTTTCAGATCGAAGCTGATTAGCCTGCACCCGTGGAATCCACACGCCTTCAGGAAATGCCGATGGACGAGCGACCGCGCGAGAAAGCCGAGCGCCATGGTTTCGAGGCGCTCTCGGATGCCGAACTGCTGGCGATTTTCATCCGCACCGGCCTTCCTGGAAAAAACGCTCTCGCTGTCGCCCGCGACTTGCTGCGCGATTGTGGCGGCTTTGCACAACTCTCCCGCTGCACGCCGAAGGAAATCCGCCGCCACGCCAAGGGCATCGGCCCCGCCAAATCTCTCGAAATGGCAGCAGCCTTTGAGATCGGCAAACGCCTCGCCCGTGGCAAGACCCTCTCGCCAGTCCTCGACACGGCGGAGCGAATTTTCGATTTCTTCGGCCACGAGTTCATGGCCATGCGACAGGAATCGCTGCGGGTTCTCCTCTTGGACACAAAGCTCCGCCTTATCCGTATGGAGGAAATCAGCCTCGGCTCTCTGAACGAATGCATCGCTCATCCGAGGGAGATTTTCCGCCAGGCACTTGTCCACAGCGCGTTCGCTGTGGCTGTAGTTCACAACCATCCGAGCGGCGATCCCGCCCCGAGTGCGGCGGATTACCGGATAACGCGTAATTTGAAAGAGGGCGCGCATTTCCTCCAAATCAATCTCATCGACCATGTCATCCTGGGCTCGCCGGATGGTGGTCGCGTGCCGTATTTCAGTTTCAAGGAAGCAGGCGTCATATGAAAATCCATCCCACAGCCATCATCTCACCCGAAGCCCGTCTGGGCGAAAATGTCGAAGTCGGTCCCGGTGCAATCATCGGAGCCGGCGTTGTGATCGGCGCGGGTTGCGTGATCCAAGCCCATGCAGTCATCGAAGGCGACACCACTCTGGGCGAAGGAAACACCGTGGGCTACGGCGCGGTCATAGGCGCTCCCCCGCAGGACTACGCCCACTCACCCGAGATCAAAAGCTCGGTCGTCATCGGCAACTACAACCGCATCCGCGAATATGTGACGATTCATCGCGGCACAAAAGAAGGCACCGAAACGCGCGTGGGAGACAAATGTTTCCTCATGGTGGGATGCCATCTCGGGCACAATGCGCAGGTCGGAAACGAAGTCGTGATCGTGAACAACTGCCTTCTCGGCGGCTATGTGCAGGTGGGTGATGGCGCCGTTCTGGGCGGAGGTGCGGTGTTTCACCAATTCGTCCGAGTCGGAAAGCGTGCCATGATCGCCGGAGGCTCGCAGTTCAACAAAGACATCCCGCCGTTCTCGATGGCTCAACTTTTCAATCTTCTATCCGGCATCAACATCATCGGCCTTCGCCGTGCAGGCTTCAAAGCTGAGACCCGCACGGAAATCCGCCGCGCATTCAAACTCGTTTTCCGCTCAGAAATGCCGGTCAAGGCGGCGTTGGAAAAAGCCCGCGAGTTGGAATGGGGCCCCGAGGCGCAGGAATTCTTCGACTTCATCGCCTCTTCCAAACGCGGCTGTGCAACGAGCAATCTCGCCAAGGGGCAGGTGATTCCGCTCGAGGATATCGTCGAGTAATCCGCCTCAATTTGGCATTGTGCCCACAGCCAGCGCCAGCGCTGCGAGGTTGGTGGAGTAGTCGGCCACGGCACCCGCCCGCACCGAACGCGCGGCGGCCAATTGACCTGCCGCCTCAGTGAGTTCGGAAATCTGGCTCAAACCAGCCTTGTAGGCTGCCTCTGTGGCGTTGAGGTTTTCTTGGGCGGATGCCACAAAACCCTCGGCGAAATCAACACGGCGGGCCGCGCTGAGTGTGTCGTGGTAGCTCGTCCAGACATCCCGCGTCGCGGCGAGACGCGTGCCTTCAAGCTCTTCCTTTGCGGCCCTCTCCTCGTCACGCCGCTTGCGAACCCTCTCCACACGCTCAAATCCATCGAAAAGATCCCACTTCGCCGTGATGAAGCCTCCATATCCGTTGATACCAGCCGCATTCGTTCCCTTATCCTTGCCGGTCTCCGCCTCATACTGGAAGGCCGAGTAGGCGTAGTTGCCTTCCAGTTTCACCTCGGGGAAAAAATCCGCCTCCGCACGATGGGTGGCCGCCTCGCTCGCACGCACATCCGCCGCCCGCGCGGCGAGATCGGGGCGTGATGTCAGAGCGGCCTCGATGAGTTTTCCCGCGCTCTCGCGCAAATCGCCCGAACTCGCCGGCAGCTCGTTTGAGGCGAGTGTAAGACGCGAGTTGGCCGGGATACCGACTGCAACGCAGAGTTCGCCTAGGGTGTTCCGCACCAAGGCGCGGGATGCCTCGAGTTCATATTGCGCATCGAGCACATTTTTCCGTGCCCGCAGGAGTTCAGGCCTTGCCGAGAGACCGTTCCGCACCTCCATCTCGACTGTTTGTTCGGCCGTCTTGGCGAACTCAAGGAGAGAGGCGGCCGCGCGTTCCTTCCAAAGAGCTGCCTCGTGAGCGAAGTAGCGGCTCTGAATTTCGAACACAATCTCCTGGAGTTTTCTTTCATAAACAAAACCCGCCGCGTCAAAGAGAGCCACCGCACGCGACACATCCGCCGCGCGCCTGCCAAAGTCGAGAAGAAGGTATTCGATCGAAAGAACCGTCGTGGCCTGCTGGCGGGTGAAAACATTCGGCGCGGGGATTGCCGGCGTATACCACTTGTCCACTCCGCCCTCAAAGCCGGCTCCGACTTTTGGAAAATACGGCGCACGCGCCTCGCGGGAATTGGCATACGCCGCCTCGGCACGGAACCAGGCCGCACGGGTTTTTGGATTGTTCGCCATGCCGAGTTCCAGCAAACGCCCAAGATCGTAGGCCTTCGATTCGTTGAAAACCGGCACCTCGCGGATTGTGGAATTCCCGGCAAATGCCAGCCCTGAAAAAAAGCACCCGATCGCCACAGCAATCATTGGCGTTGTATAGATGCGCCGCCATCGGCTATCGAAGAGCATGAACATTGGCGCGGCCAAACTGCCCGCAGTGCTGGCATTGATCAAGTCCTCAGGCGACCCGCTCGTGGATGTCGCCGGCGCCTACTTTCCCGCTTGGCTAGCTTGCATGATCGCCGGTGCTTTGGGGACATGGTTGCTCGGCGAGTTTCTGTCCCGGGTCGGCCTCGCCGCCGTTCTGCGTCCATCTGCCATCATGTATCCCTGCCTCTTCGCGGCCCTCACTGGCGGTGTGTGGCTTGTCTTCTTCTCGGCGCGATGAATTCCGATCCGAAAAAAAACAGCTTCCGCGTATGGGTTCTCCGCCTGGTGATCATCGGCACCGCTGCCGTTGTCGTATTCGCAGTCTGGCAAAACCTGCAAATCTTCCCCCGCACCGAGGATGCCGAGGTCCGCGCCAATGTCGTGGGCGTTGCTCCGCAGGTGGGCGGCTCGATTACCCGCATTCATGTCACAGATAATCAGGCTGTAAAACGGGGTGATCTGCTTTTCGAGTTGGATGCCCGTCCCTACGAGGCTTCCGCCGTCCAAGCCAAGGCCCATCTGGAGTTGATCGGTCTTGATGTGAAGGCGCTCCGCGACGAAATCGCCGCAGCCGAGGCGATACTCCGCGAGCGCCGCGCCAAGGCGGACTACGCCGATTCCCACTACCAGCGGCTCAAACCTTTGCTAGCAGGAAATTTTACCTCACCCGACCGAGTTCAACGGGCACAAACAGATGCCGAGAGCGCCCGCGCGCTCGTGCGTGAAGCCGAGGCCGCCGTCGAACGGGCACGAAACAAACTCGGGGAGTTCGATGGACGCAACACCCGCGTGGAGCAGGCCGCCGCAGCCCTTCGCGATTCGGAGCTGAAGGTCTCCTACTGCAAAATCTACGCGCCGTGTGATGGGTATGTGACAAACCTTCAGATCGCACCGGGAACCTATGCTTCGGCCGGGGAGCAGATCTTTTCCCTCGTCGATTCCTCGGTCTGGTTCGTGCTCGCGAATTTCCGCGAGACCGATCTCCGCCGCATCCAACCCGGCCAGTCAGCAAGAGTCTACCTCATGGCGCAGCGCGGCAAGGTGGTCTCTGGAATTGTCCAGGGCATTCCCAAGGCGGTCTATCCCCTCGGCACCGCATCGAAAGCCACGCCCGGCGGCGAGGGCGTCTTCTCACAGGTCAAGCCGACATTTGATTTCGTGCAGCTGGCCCAACGTTTTCCCGTAAGAATTCTTCTCGAAGGCGAGGGCGATTTCCGCATGGGCGGCCGCGCGGCGGTGATCGTGGATACGCGCAGCGTTTCGGATGCCGGGCGCCTGGAGAAGCTTCAATCACTCGAGCAGCGCGGCTTCACACCCCCTGCGCCAAATGACTGAGGCCGCTCGCGGCGCATCGCGTCAGGCGCTCGCAGTGGCGCTAGCCGCGCTGATTGTTGGAATTTTTCATATCCCGCAGCCGTTCCTTGCCGTCCTCCTCGTGCAATTGCTCGGCGGCATCCCTTGCCAGAGCGCCTCGGAACTTTTCCGCCGCATCCTCTCCGCGTTCGCTGGCTGCCTGGCAGGGGTCGCTGTCCTCACACTGGCTCCGAATGAACAATGGATTTCGCTGCCCCTGTTTTTCACCCTCACCGGCTGGGGGACAGTTTTTGCGCTTCGGCGCTTCGGTCCAGCCTGTGGCATTCTTTTTGGCATCGGAATCGTTGCGATGTTTGCCGAGTCCTTTGTTTTTCCCGCACGTGATATCGTTTTCGGCTTCGCTCATCTCTTTTCCCTCATCACGGCCACACTGGCTGCAGCACTAGTGGGCTTGGCGTTTTTTCGAGAGCCCGTGGCCGCCAAAAGCCAGAGTCCCCCGTCGGGCGCTGCCGTGGTCATCGGTGCCGCAGCCGCGTGCGGTCTCATCGCGGCCTGCACGCTTTTGCCGTTTCAGTTGAATGTCACAACAGTGTCATCCCTCACGACCGCCCTGGCTCTCACAATGACCGGCGGAGGCGTGGTAAAAAAATTCCTCGGCGGATTGCTCGGCATCATTGTGGCGTTGGGTTTCTTGATTCCAATCACCGGCTCGGGAAACGATCTGGCTGTTTTTCTGCTGGGCCTGTCAGCCCTCATCGGGGCCTTCGAGTGGTTCGCCCTGCGCCTGCCCGCCCATGCCGCTATTTTCCGGCAGGCCGCCGCGATGTTTGCTGTGGCGGCAACAATTCTGCCTCAACCGGATCGCTTGATCACCGATTCAATGGAGCGGATGTGTGCCGGAACCCTCGGCCTTTGCATCGGATCGGCATGTTTTTTACTGCATAGCCTCGCCACCCGCTCCCCTGCGGAACGCATGCAAAAAGCGTAAAAAAAGTCCTTCGCGCAGGGCATCCGTTTGCTCATAGTTTGTAGTTCTTATGCGAACTCCACTTTTCGACCAACACCTTGCCACCGGCGGCCGCATGGTCGAATTCGCAGGCTGGGAAATGCCCGTTCAATACACTGGAATCCTTCAGGAACACAAAGCCGTCCGCGAAGCCTGCGGCGTCTTCGACATCTCCCACATGGGCGAGTTTTTCGTGAGCGGCCCCGGATCCACCGCCTGGCTCGATGGATTGCTCACCAACAATCTCACCGCGCTCCCGGTCGGCCATGCCCAATACACGATCCTCCTCAATGAACGCGGCGGGGTGATTGACGATCTCATTGCCTATCGCCTCGGGGAGGAAAATTATCTCCTCATCGTGAACGCCGCCAAAATCCCAGAGGATGCCGCTTGGCTGCGCCAGCACGCCGTGCCGGAAGTTCATTTCGAGGATCGCAGTGCCGAATTCGCCGCTCTCGCGATCCAAGGCCCGCAAGCCGCATCGGTTTTTGAAAAACTCTTCCACCGCTCGATGCCCGCAGAACGCAACCGGGTCGAGGAAATCCAGCCCGGCCGCTCCTTCATTGCGACCACTGGCTACACCGGCGAGGCGGGATTCGAATGGGTCATGCACGCCACAGAAGCCGCCGCTGCCTGGCAAGCCGCTCTCGATGCGGGAGCGACCCCCTGCGGACTCGGGGCGCGCGACACACTCCGCCTCGAAATGTGCTACCCGCTTAACGGCTCCGATCTCTCGCCGGACCGCACGCCGCTCGAAGCCGGGCTAGGATTTTTCGTCGATCTGAAGAAGTCCGCATTTATCGGCCGTGATGTTCTTCTTGCCCAAAAGGCTTCCATCCTTCCCCACAAACTCTGCGCCCTACGCGTCCTCGACAAGGCTCCGCCCGTTCGGCCGCACTACAAAGTCTATGTCAACGGCGAGCCGGTCACCGAGACCACCAGCGGTGCGCTTTCTCCGAGCCTCGGCTACGGCATTGCCATGGCGTATCTGCCGCCTGCTTACTGCGATATCGGCCAGATGGTCGACATCGAAGTCCGCGATCGCCGCTTCCGTGCTCAAGTCGTCAAAAAACCATTCTACAAAAAACCATGAACATTCCTGAAAACCTGCGCGACGCCACCTCCCACGAGTGGATTCTCGTCGAGGGCGACACCGGAACAGTCGGCATCACCGACCACGCCCAAGCCGAACTCACCGACATCGTTTTTGCCGAGCCTCCCGCAATTGGAAAATCCGTCAAAGCCGGAGATGTCGCCGCTGTCGTCGAATCCGTGAAAGCCGCCAGCGACATCTACGCACCAGTCGGCGGCGAAGTCGTCGAACGCAACGAGGCCATCGAAGCCGATCCCTCGCTCCTCAATACCGATCCCTTCGGCGCAGGCTGGATTTTTAAAATCCGCATCGCCGACGCCGCCGAACTCGCCGCCCTCAAAGACGCCGCCGCATACCGGGAGCAGATCGGAGCATGACCATCGCGGAGTTCGAGGGTTTTCTCGATGCAACCAAGCACATGACGGCCGTCCAACGCGCCGAGGCTTATGGCATCGATATTTCCTTGATCGACGAAAATCTGCGACTCACGCCCACCCAAAAAATCCGGCAAAACGACATCGCTCTCAACCAAGCGGAAGCCCTTCATGAAGCCCTGAATCAAACCCGTGCCAAATCTGGAATCCATCGCCTGCCGACTCGTTGAGGCCAAGGTGGAGTTTGTGCTTTTGGCCATGGGTTTTTAAAAAAACCGAACCTGCCCTGATCGCCAATCGTTAACTTTTTTACATGACAGCATTCGCCAACCGCCATATCGGCCCCTCATCCACTGAAATCGAAACCATGTGCGCCGCGATCGGCGCTCCGTCGCTGGATGCGCTGATCGACGAGACCGTGCCTTCCGCGATTCGCTTGCAGCGTGATTTGAATCTGCCCGCCGCCCGCTCGGAGGAGGAGGCTTTGGCCGATCTCAAGGTGATCATGGCCGAAAATCAAATCGCCACGAACCACATCGGCATGGGCATCTACGGCACGCACACACCTGCGGTTATTCGTCGAAACATCCTCGAAAATCCCGGTTGGTATACCGCCTACACACCTTATCAGGCCGAAATCGCACAAGGTCGCCTGGAGGCGCTCCTGAATTTCCAAACGATGGTTTGCGACCTGACGGGAATGCAGATTTCTAACGCCTCCCTGCTCGACGAATCCACCGCCGCCGCAGAGGCCATGGCGCTGTGCCAAGACATCAAAGGTGGTGACGCAATCTTCGTGGCGGACCATGTCCATCCGCAAACTCTCGCCGTTCTGCAAACCCGTGCAGAGCCCCTTGGTATCCGAATTCTGACTGGTTCCGCAGAGCAGGGTCCACAAGAGCCTGTTTTTGCCGCCCTCTTCCAATACCCCGCCACCGACGGATCGATCTGTGATCTGGAAAAACTCACAGCCCGCACCCACGCATCGGGTGCACTGGCGATAGTTGCCACTGATCTGCTCGCGCTCACGCTCCTCAAGCCGCCCGGCGAATGCGGCGCGGATGTCGTGATCGGATCGAGCCAACGCTTCGGTGTGGCTCCCGGATTTGGAGGTCCGCATGCGGCCTTCCTGGCCACGCGCGACGAACACAAGCGCCGCCTTCCCGGCCGTCTCGTGGGTGTTTCAAAAGACGCTGCCGGCAATCCTGCCTTGCGCCTCACGCTCCAGACCCGCGAGCAGCACATCCGTCGCGACAAGGCGACGAGCAACATCTGCACCGCTCAGGTTTTACTCGCCGTGATGGCCTCGATGTATGCTGTTTACCATGGTCCAGAGGGACTCCGTGCCATCGCAGGGCGCGTGCATCGCCATGCTGCAAACCTCGCCGAGTCGCTCAAAAAAGCCGGCCACACGGTGCATCACTCCGCGTTCTTCGACACGGTCAACGTGACTCCAAAAAACGAATCCGCCTCCGCCCTAGTCGCCCGTGCCGCGAGCGAGGGAATCAATCTCCGCCTGCTCAATGACTCCACGGTTGCCATTTCTCTCGACGAAACCACGAACAGCATCGAGCCGCTCTTGAAGATTTTCGGAGCTGCCTTTGCGGAATCCTCCGCCGAAACTCTCCGCCGGACTTCGCCAATACTCACGCATCCGGTTTTCAACACCCATCACACGGAAAGCGAAATGCTACGCTACATCCGGCGCTTGGAGGCGAAAGACCTCTCGCTCACCACATCGATGATCCCTCTCGGATCGTGCACGATGAAGCTCAATGCGACTTCCGAGATGCTGCCTGTGACTTGGGATTCCGTCTCCGCCCTTCATCCCTGCGCGCCCGCCGATCAATCGCTTGGCTACCAAAAAATGGCCCGCCAGCTTGAGGAATGGCTCTCGGAGATCACGGGTTTCGCCGCCGTTTCGCTCCAGCCGAATGCCGGCTCGCAAGGTGAATACGCCGGACTCCTCGCCATCCGAGCCTACCACCTCTCGCGCGGCGATGCGCACCGCACGGTTTGCCTGATTCCGACCTCCGCGCACGGCACCAACCCCGCCAGTGCCGTCATGGTTGGAATGCAAGTCGTCCCCGTCGCCTGTGACGCCAGCGGCAACATCGATCTCACCGACCTCCGCGCCAAAGCAGATCTCCACCGCGACAATCTTGCTGCTGTGATGGTGACGTATCCCTCGACCCATGGCGTGTTCGAGGAGGGAATTCGCGATATTTGTGAGATCATCCACTCCGCCGGCGGGCAGGTTTACATGGATGGAGCGAACATGAACGCACAGGTCGGTTTGTGCCGTCCGGGTGATTTCGGAGCCGATGTCTGCCACCTGAATCTCCACAAAACTTTCTGCATTCCTCATGGTGGTGGTGGTCCCGGCGTAGGTCATATCGGCGTCGCCAAGCATCTCGCTCCCTTCCTGCCCGGCGATCCGTTGAAAA
>JAPLTI010000003.1 GCA_026398285.1 Verrucomicrobiota bacterium | reverse complement strand
AGTCATAGCTCCGGATCTCATCGGTTTTGGAGAATCCGAGAGGCCTTCCAAGCCCGTCGATGCCGCCGATCATGTGGAGTATCTCGCAGAGTTTCTGCGCGAAGTCGTTCCTCAAAGACCTGCGGTGCTCATTGCCAGCGGCGTGAGTGCCAATCTTTCGCTTCTTCTCGCCTCCCGCCATCCCGAGTTGGTTTCCAGAATGGTTCTCTTTCTCCCGACCGACCTCCGTGACTCAAAGAAGTGTCGCACTATGGGGCTCGTTCGCAGAAGCCGCGTCCCCGGAGTGAGTCATCTCATCTACCGTCGCCATATCGCCCAGTTGCCATTCATACGCTCGTGGCTGGAATCCTACGGATTTGCCAATCCTGATAAAATAACCCCCGAAACGCTCAGTGTTCTCGTCAACTGCGCGCAACAATATGGCGCCGAACACGCTATCTTTCATTTCTTCAAAAAACGCCACGCCTTTGATGTGTCCAGCCACCTTTCCTCCGTTGTCGCACCCGTGCATATCCTCTGGCCGGCAAAGGCTGCGGGATTCCATCCGAGTGATGCCGTGAATTTCTGCCGCCATCTTCCACGCGCGAGCATGGAGATTCTGCCCGAAGCATCGGCATTTGCTCCCATGGAATCGCCGGATGATATCACCGCAGCTGTCTCGCGCTGGATCGACGGCGACCTCACTGCTCTTCAAACCTCTTGAGGCCTTTCCATGTCCGAAGCATTCCCAAACAAAACCAGTCAGCGCATCATACTCATCCGCCACGGCGAAACCGAGTGGAGTCTTAATGGTCGTCACACCTCGGTCACTGATCTCCCTCTCACGCCCGAAGGCGAGCGCAGCGCCGCCGCCATCGCCCCATTTCTGAAAAATTGGAACTTCGGACTCGTTCTATGCAGTCCCCGCCTTCGCGCCCGTCGCACTTGCGATCTTGTCGGTTGGGGTGGGGCAGCCATCCAGACCGGCGACCTCTGTGAGTGGAATTACGGAAAATACGAAGGCCTCACCACAGCGGAAATTCGCCAATCCGTGCCGGGGTGGACTGTTTTCAGCCAACCTTGCCCCGGCGGGGAAACCGCTCAGGATGTCGCTGCGCGCGTGGACCGCGTCATCGCGCAAGTCCGTGAATTCGGCGGCGACACCCTCCTTGTCGCCCACGCCCACTGCCTCCGCGTGCTCACCGCCCGTTGGCTCGGCTTGAATCCCGAGTCCGCCCGCTTTTTTAATCTCGAAACAGGTCGATGGAGCCTCCTCGGCTACGAACATGAAACCCCGGTCCTCAAAGTCTGGAGCGCCCCGCCAGCTATTCGATAACCAAACCACACCTTCCGCCCATCCTGCCCGGATGTCCTCGAACCACGAATAGAACGAATGAATACGAATTATACCGACAAGGAGAATTCGCAGCGCCGCCGTTCCCCATTCGTAAAAATTTGAGCCATTCGAGGGCGATTCACCTCTCGGCGCTAATAAAAACGCCGTTACAAGCCCCGCGCGGCAGCGCGCTCGTGCATCAAAGGGTAGGGTCGGCGCGCCGCCGCTGACCCATTTGCGCGGCAACGCCGCCATTGCATCCAGTAGAAACGCCGCTTCGCGGCTGAAGATTGGGACGCTAAGGGCCTAGCAGTTGCTACCCTGGGTTACGAATCGCGCAGCCGCGCGATAGAGGGGAGCACGGTCGTCTCGACCGTGAAAGACACTCACGTTGCCACCTCATCGGCGTGCGAAAAACACCTGCACGACCGAGACGGTCATGCTCCCTTCGGACGCCGCTAAGCGGCTGAAAAATGGGTCATGCGAGGACGATGAACCCTCCCAAGATACGCAGCGCGCTGCCGCGCGCAAACCCTTGGAGGGTCAACCTCCGGCTTGACCCAAGACTGAACCGTTCAGCCATCACGCCGCTTCGCTCCCATCAAGCCGCGCGCCGCCACCTCATCGGCATCCTCACGCCGCTTCGCAGCTGAAATTTGGGACGCCAAGGGCCTGGCAGTTGCTACCCGGGTTTACGAAACGCCGCCCCGTGCCTCGGCCCAGGTTGCGCTTCAACCTGCCTTGTCTTACCAAGCTGAACGGTGTGTCAGGCGGATGGGCTTTGCCGGGTGCCCGTCGAGGACGGTTTGAATTCGTTTGACCATGGATTGCACAATTTCATGGCTGCTGGAGGTGATCCAATCTACGGGGTAGGGGGTTAGGATCGGGGTTTCGATGTTGCCGTGGGCGACGAGCTCGTATGCCGCAGGCTTGCGAATGCTACATATAAATTCTCTTTCCCTTTACCCAAGTAGAGGATCCTCCAATTTTTTGCGGATTTTGCATGCAAGCTAAAGGCGCCTAGTGCCTTGAGTATGAGACTGCGATTCCCTGAAAGCGCCTTGTAGAGGTTCTCGCGTGACGCTCTCCCGTCACGTGCGACTTGCGTCATCACCTTGGCGCAGGCGGTGGACGTCTCCTTGGTTTCAGATACCTCGAATCCGCTTACGAAGAACCTCCGCATGTCTTGCAGCGTGAAGCAATGCTATGACCACGACAGTTTTTGTTTCCTCCTCCACACAGTAGACGACTTTGTAGGGAAATTTGTCCGGGTATCGCCAACGGATATTTCGTCGAGGTAGTTTTTTAGAATTTAGCAAAGGATTGACTGCCAAATCCGCCCAGACGTCTAGAACCTTGCCTGCAAATCTCGCTCCGAGTCCTTCCTGTTTATGCTCATACCAGTCTCCAGCCTCCTCCAAATCGGAGTAAAATTCGGGCAAAACGACAACTTTCCAATTCACGAAGAAAATCTCTTGCGAACCCTCTCTGCCATGATGTCCGCTGGGACAGCCCTTGAAGAATCCGCTTGGTAGGCTGCAAGCCGCTGCTCCACCAGCGCCAATTCGGGCTCCGAAAGCCCATCCTCTTCCAGCTCCAAAACATTCCTCAACAACTCTTGCCGCTCGGCCACACTGAAGCGCGGCAACTCTTCAAGAACCTGTGCGAAACTCATTAAACAAACTTACTATCTTCAATGTAAAAATTCAATTTTTTCTTCAATCCGACACTGCATCACGCCGAAGTTGCGCAGCGCGTTGGCGGATACGCACTTCGCCGCACTCTCAAATCCGCAATCAATCAGCCCCGTCGCAGGCTGACGACGCAGGCGCGGAACTCCCCGGTGAGGTCGAGTTGCAGGGATTTGCCTTTCAGGGTTGTCGGGAGCCCTTGTTTTTCGGGCCAGGCCTCATCGATTTTCCATCCGCTGTCGGCGAACGGGATTTGCACGGACTTTGGAAAATTTTTGCCAAAGGTGTGGGCGACGAGTAGGGCGCGTTTGCCATTCTTCGAAATGCGCAGCACGGCTTGCCAGCCTTGCGGGTGACGCCAGCTTTTGCCGGTCTCGCCGTGGAAGGTGGAGTGACCATCGCGGATGATCGGATAGACGCGGCGGTAGAGTTCCATGGCGGAAACGCTGAGCTTCCATTGTGCAGCTGAGAGGTCATGGAGCTCGCCGGAAAGGCACATGCGGCCGAGGAAGGTAGCGGCAAGCGAGTAGGCGAGACGCTGTGCGGTGTCGTTCTTGCGCAGCTCGGCCCAAATCTGGGACTGGCGTGGCAGGATGAGGCGCTGGAGGTTGGCGGCGATGATTGGAATCTCGCGGGTCTCGTGCGCGTCGGAAAACGATCCCATCGCGGAGATCCCCATCATCGAGGGTTCAAGGCGGTGGCCGCCGGAGGAGCAGTTCTCGATGACAAGATCGGGAATCTCCTCGCGCATTTTGCGGAAGAATTTCTGCATGCCTTCGAGGTGCTGCCGCAGCCCTTCGCCGGGTGATTCGGCCCCATCGAC
>JAPLTI010000282.1 GCA_026398285.1 Verrucomicrobiota bacterium | reverse complement strand
GAAAAGTTGGTGGGGTCTTTGTTGGCGGAAGGCGTGGCGGACTTGACCGTGACAGGATCGAATGCTCATTTGCTCGCTGGAGAATTGGCAACGCTTTTGAGCGGTCGTTATGTGGAATTTCCGGTTTACCCTTTGTCGTTTCGTGAGTATTGCGATTTTTTTTCCTTGGAATCTGGGCGCGAAGCGTTTCTGAAATTTTTACAGAGCGGTGGGTTTCCCGGTTTGATGGAATTGGACCAAAAAGACGAGGCGCGGAGGCAGTATTTGGAGGCGTTGTTGGATAGCATCGTGTTGCGGGATGTGGTTGCGCGTCACAAACTGCGGGATGTGGACTTGCTTCGGAGAATCCTTCTGTTTGTGGCTGATAGCGTGGGGAGTCCCGTTTCCGCGCGGTCGGTAGCCGCGTTCTTGAAAAGCCAACGTCGTTCGGTCAGCGTGGAGAGCATTTACAATTATATTGATTACTTGTCCGAGGCTTTTGTAGTGGATCAAGCTCGAGTGTATGATGTGCGTGGCAAGAAGCTTTTGGAGACGGGTGGAAAAATTTATTTTACCGACTTGGGTTTGCGGCATGCCTTAATGGGCTATCGCTCCTCGGATATCGGGCAATATTTGGAAAACATTGTCTATTTGGATTTGAAACAACGGGGGTGGGATGTCCGAGTGGGCCGGGTGGGCGAATGGGAAGTCGATTTTGTTACCCAAAAAGGTGCGGAGAAACGCTATATCCAAGTGGCGTATTTGACTCCAGACAAGGAAACTCTCAATCGTGAATTGCAGCCATTGCGAGATATTCCGGATAATTACCCAAAATATCTGGTTACGATGGATGATATTCCGTCTTCGAACGAAGAGGGAATTCACCGATTGTCGATCGAGCAATTTCTTCTACGGCAGGAGGAGTTTTGATTCCATAATTTCATGAAATATCTTGGTATCACTGGGGCAAGCGGGCTTATTGGCGGGCGGTTTTTGGGTAAAATCATTTTTTGGAACCACAACCGAGCGAAGAGAGACAATTCTTAACCACGGATGGGCAGGATTTACACGGATGGGCAGAAAAGCGCAGGGCTATGCTTGGGCAAGCCAAGCTGGCGCTGTGCTTTCAAATCCCTTCGCAAGCGAGCTTGCACAGGATTCTGAAATCCCATCGCCCATTCTGCTACGCAAATGGCCCTGCGATGCTTCGCCTTGGAATTTTCGAGTAAAAAAAACCGGGTTGCGCTTGGCCTCTAAGCGGGGATGTGTTGAGAAAAAGCATCCGCAAGCGCGCTTGCGAGTGTCTTTTATAAAACAGATCTGGCATTCGCGTAGCGAATCAACCCTGTGATTTTTGGTTTTTATTTGACTCGTTCGCTCCCACTCATCTCGCCCTGCGGGCCAACCTTCGGTTGCTCTACCGCGCACCTGCCCCGGTGCTTGGTTGTGTATATCCGAGCCATCCGTGGTTAAAAGCAATTCTTGACTTCCGCTGAAACTTTTTACCAGCCAGTCACAACTCCTTACTTTCATTCATATAAATTCGTGTGATGAGTGGTTGTTTGAGCAGGGGAGTCAAAAAGAATAAACCAGGGATAAAATGTGATTGCACTCCAAAAAAAATGTCTATATTTGGAGTGTATTCCAATGATTGATTTTCTGCGAGAAACATCCCGGCGACTAATCGAGTCGGTTCCTATTGGTATGCATCGATTTCTCTTTCAGAGATTCTCGATGGACGAGCGCTTGACGGGGGTGATTGGTCCTCGAGGTGTTGGCAAGACGACTTTGCTCTTGCAATACCTGCGCGAGGTGCAGGGGCAATCCGGAGAGGCTTTCTATGCATCGGCCGACCATTTGTTTTTTAACCGTTGCTCGTTACTGGAGTTTGTGCGGGAGGTGTATGTGCGGGAGGGAACAAAGTATTTTGTGTTCGATGAGGTTCACAAATACCGTGGTTGGCAGCAGGAGTTGAAAAACATCCATGATTCTTATCCCGATGTGCATGTTGCATTTTCTGGAAGTTCCAGCATGGCTTTGCAACAGGGAGGTTATGATTTGTCGCGTCGGGTGGTGATGCATCAATTGCCCGGTTTGTCGTTTCGGGAATATCTGAATTTTGTGACTGGGGCAACTCATGGATGCTTGCCGCTGGATGCGGTGCTGGAAAATCCGTCGGCGGTCTCGGAGGAGGTGGCAAAAATTCCCCGTTTGCTGGGGTATTTTGAGGACTATCTGGCTCGGGGATACTATCCCTTTGTTTTTGAAGGCGTGGAGCATTTTTATGATAAACTTCGGGCGGTTCTGGAGAAAACAATCCATGAAGACATTTCTGGCTACTACTCTCTAAAAACGGAAAATCTGGGTTATTTCAAAAAAATGCTGGCGTTTTTGGCAACTGTGCCCCCAGGCGGGGTAAACATCCACAAGTTGGCCACAAATCTGGGGATTGATGACAAAACAGTAGGGCATTATTTGACGATTTTGCAGGAAACGGGATTGCTGCGCCAAGTGGAGGCGGAGGCGCGTGGGCATGGGATATTGCGTCGGGTTGGGAAATTTTATCTGGACAATACCACGCTGCACCATGCGGTTTGCGAGGGCTTGGGACAGTCGATCGATCTTGGCACAGTGAGGGAGTTGTTCTTTGTGCAGTCAACAGGGAATGCGGGATTGGAGACGCGATTGAGTGGTGCGAGCGGTGATTTTCAAATTCGTGGCAACCTCTTTGAAGTGGGAGGGGCGAACAAGCGTCGAAAACAACTTCCGGGGGATTCGGATAACGAATTTGTGGTGAAAGATGGAATTTTGGCTGGTTCGCGCCGAACGATTCCTCTGCACTTGTTTGGGTTTCTTTATTGAGAAGGGCAAAGGCGGCGAGCGAAAGTAACGGGTGGCGGCAGAGAAAAAGCTGAAACGCTGAAATGGCTCTCGACGCTGGACGCTCGTCTCTCGACTTCCCTTTTGGCAAAATCATTTTTTGGAACCACAACCGAGCGAAGAGAGAAAATTCTTAACCACGGATTACACGAATTAACACGGATGGGCAGAGAAGCTCAGGGCTATGCTTGGGCAAGCCAAGCTGCTATGGATTTTCAAATCCCTTCGCAAGCGAGCTCGCGCGGGATTATGAAAACTCATCGCTCATTTTGCTACGCAAATGGCCCTGCGCTTGCGCCTCGCTCAGAGATTTTTTGGAAAAAACACGGGGTTGCGCTTGGCCTCCAAGCGGGGATGTGCTGTGGAAAAAGCATCCGCAAGCCCGCTTGAGAGTGTCTTTTCCACAACACATCCATCATTCGCACAGCGAATCAACCCCGTGATTTTTTGTCTTTCTATCCGTGTATATCTTGGTAATCCGTGGTTAAAATGTGTGATTAGTGGTTTGTAAAATCATTGGGCTGTTGGGGAACTGGTGACAAGGCCTGAAATTTTAGAGGTGGGTTCAGTAGAATTTTCTTGCATGAATCTGTCGAAATGTGACAGTTTCTAACAAATGCAGGCTTTGACGGAATTAGTCCTACTTAACACTCAAAAAGGGTGGTTTGTCAGAAGGGAAGCGGTTGGCTGGGTTGGAAAGGCCGGGGCGGTTTTTGATGGGGTGTTGAAGCGGGCGTTGGCTGCGGGTGAGGTTTTGCGTGTTGCACGGGGTTTATACTGCCTCCGCTCGGATTTACTGGCTTTCAAGTTGGATCCGCATGTCTTCGCCCCTTTGATTGATGGCCCGAGTTATTTGAGTTTAGAGTCGGCGCTGGCCTATCGGGGGTGGATTCCTGAGGCTGTTTACTCTTTTGCATCGGCTTCGTTGGGGCGGAGCAGGGAATTTGAAACGCCGTTCGGAGTATTTTCCTACAAGCGGGTTCCGCAGAAAAACTTTTATGCCGGGGTGGAGCGTATCGAGCTGGAAACAGGCGCTGCATTTTTTATGGCCGAGCCACTGAAAGCCATGGCGGATTTGGTTTACTTGACTGGGTGCGATTGGAATTCCGCCAAACCCGTTGTCGAGAGTCTGAGGGTTGAGGAAGAAAACTTGAGCGAATTGAAGAGCGAGGATTTTGAGGAAATCACCGAGTGCTATCGTTCGGGCCGGGTGCGTAAATTTTTAGTCGGCTTGAGAAAGGATTTAGGATTATGAGCGTTCGGGCGATTCAAGACCGATTGAACTCCTACGGCTGTGCTTCGGCGATCGAAGAGGATCAGGCTTTGCGGGAGATCACGCAGGAGATTGTGCTGGCGGCTCTGGGGCGGACATCGTTTTTCGATAAGGCGGCGTTTCAAGGCGGGACTTGCTTAAGGATTTTTCACGGGGTTAACCGTTTTTCTGAGGATTTGGATTTTGCGCTGAAGTTGCCGGACTGCGCTTTTGAATTGGGCGGATATTTGAAAGCGGTGGTGGAGGATTTGGGGGCATATGGCTACCAGATCGAAATCGACGATCGAGGTGGCGTGGC
>JAPLTI010000315.1 GCA_026398285.1 Verrucomicrobiota bacterium | reverse complement strand
CTCCAAAAGGCGACTCTTTCGTCGACATTTCGACAACTCCGGACCGGGCCCGCTGGGGGGTTGAGGTTTTAGGGTGTGGGTTGGCGAAGGTCGCGCCGGGTCAACCCTACCCGGCTCCGGGCCATCCAGCGGATCACCATTTTGACTTTAAAAAAGGACGCACCCTGCGCGCCCTGCAAATCCTGTTGATTGCGGATGGCAGTGGATGGATTCAGACGGCGACGCGCGAACGCCAGCGGGTCACCGCCGAATCGGTGGTTTTCCTCCTGCCCGGTGAGTGGCACCGATACCGCCCCGATCCCAAGACGGGCTGGAGGGAACATTGGGTGGAATTGGACGGTTGGGTGGTGCGGAGATTGATCGAAGAGAGGGTCATCAATAGCCGGCCGTGCCTTTTTCAAGGCATTGAGGGCACGGGGATCGCTGAGCTTTTTCAGAAACTGCACGCACTCCTCACAGATCGTCGCCAATACACGGTGCCAGAGCTGGCGAACACAGCCCACCAACTCCTCGGACTCTGCACGGAATTGCCTGCCTCGGGCAAAAGCCCCTCGCGAATCGCGGGGGTCGTCCGCCGCGCCGAGGAGCACCTCGCCGAGCATCACGGCGAAAATGTGGATTTGGAGGCCCTCGCACGAAAGCTCGGAGTGGGGTATTCGTATTTCCGCCGGATCTTTCGCGAACAAACCGGCCTCTCACCGTGGCAGTATCTCCTGCGTTCGCGTCTCGCCCGTGCGCAGCGCATCATGGCCTCCGGCGAGGAGACGCTCGCTTCGATTGCCGAGACGGCTGGGTTCGGCTCCGCCTTCCACTTTTCCGCCGCCTTCAAAAAAGCCCACGGCGTGCCACCAGACACCTGGCGCAAACAGATCAAGTCCTCCCCTCCCCTACGCTGATGCTTGAGAAGTGCCGAGCCACGCGCAAAAGATTCCGGCGTTCATCGAGACGCCGCTACAAGTGACAACAACGAAATTGTTCGCACTCGAATCGAAAGGATAAAACCGCTGAGAATCGGCCGAAGCTATCACCCTGGCCATTTGGCCATTTTCCAGCCTTCGTTTTTTATGCTATGAAGGTAATGTGCTGAGATTCCTCCCTGCCCTTCTGGCCGTGACTATGCTGGCTCATTCAGAGGTCCTGCCCTTGAGGTCTATCGAATCTGTCAGGAGGCAGGCGGTGAAGCACCGCAAGGTAGAGATCGAGGGCACCGTTCTTTTTGTTTATTCTAAACATTCCGCGATGGTTCTCCACGATGGGACCACGAGTTGCTGGGTGGGGACTTCTTCGCCGTTAAACGAAAACATCAAATATGGCTCGAAAGTTCGAGTCACCGGTCAGACCTACATCCACAGCTCTTACTTGGCGAATATTGAAGAAGCCACAGCAGAGTTTCTCGGAGAGGGTTCCATCCCGGAACCTCGCCAGGCGAGTGCCCAAGATCTGTTTGCCCAGTGGATCGACACACAGTGGATTCAAATCGAAGCTCTTGTTGTGGGCACTGAAGAGGATGGTCTCGCTTTCACGCTGGTTCTCGACATCGCTGGTAAAATTTTCAAAGCGGATGTGCCCTTGGAGCCAGATGCAGCACAGCGCGCAGCCGTATTGATGCAGCGGAGGGTCTTATTCACAGGCATCGCAGGCACTGTTGTGAATGAGAGTCGGCAAATGACAGATCGGCATTTTCTCATTCCATCCTTTGATCAAATCACCCCGATCGAAGCGAAAACGCGCGAAGACCTTCCACCCTCTCGAAAAATTGCAAATCTGCTTCAAAGCGACAACTCTCTTAACGACGTATCGCGAGTTATTGGAACTGTAACCCAATTGCAGAAGGGTGGGTTCTACCTTCGTGATGAAACGGCCAGCACTTTTGTCTATGCTGCGGGGGGCAACATTTATCCCGCAGGCAGTCAGGTGGAGGTAGAGGGATTCGATAACGTTTCGGCATTTCGTCCCATTCTGAGGGCCTCGAGAGTCAAGTTAATTGAGAAAGGTGAAAATCCTGCCGCCATACCTCTAAAAGAGGGCTTGGAGGCTCGACCCAATCTCCACAATGAACTTGTGACGATTGATTGCGAGTTCCTTACCATGCGTGAGGGCGCCCATGAGAGGATCCTGCAATGCCGCAGTGGAGATGCCTATTTTGAAGCTTGGCTTCCGAAATCTGATCCCATTTTGAGCGAGATAAAATCACGCGACATTCTGAGGC
>JAPLTI010000286.1 GCA_026398285.1 Verrucomicrobiota bacterium | reverse complement strand
CACCACATGCCTCGCATAGTCCTCGTGCCCAAAAAACGCGACTTCGGAAAGATCCGTTTGCTTCTCGACGCCATCAACGAAGCGCCGACCGTTCCAGCGTAGTCGCAATCGCTGCGTGGTAGCGCGCTCATTTCGGCAAGGGTTAGCGCGACGTCGCTGACCGATTTTTTATCCGAAACACGACATTAGGAAGCGCCACTAAAAGGCTATTCCAAGTTTTGGATTGCACAGAGCGGCTGGCACTCTTTATTAGAAAGTGAAGAGCGGCCGCATGCGTCTACATGCGACCGCTCCGTAGTGCGCGGTTTTTAGGAACCACGCTCACCTTGGCGGGTTTATCCCCGCCGGGATGTGCAGCGCTGGAGTTTCAAAAAAACCAACGCGTATCTCACTTCACAAGTGCAGTCTCGGGCTGGGCCTTCTTGCGGATCCACCCGGACTGTCTTGCGGAGCGGGTGACATATCCAATCGCGGCATACAGCTCGGAGTCCTTGCCGTATTCCTTGGCGCCTTTGATGGAATCAACGATCAACTGAAGATTGATCACCATTTCCTTCTCGGCTATGTCGCGTGCGGCCTTCGCGCCCTGGCGCTGTTGATCCAGCAGCGCAATGCGCTCGCGGATTTCCAGTAGGGGTTGAGAGGTTTCACGGAACTCCTGCACCGTCAGGCCAGAAAATGTGGCTTCAGGTGCGAGGTTTTCCCACGCTCTGAGAACTTCGTCGGTTTTTTCGATAAGAGATAAACTCATGGTCGATATTCCTTCTGGTTCAATTTCACTGCATGGTCGCGGAGAGGGGAGGGGGCGCGTTCAGACCACGCGCGTGCCTACCCTCTGTCCCCATGGATTCGTCCCGGCCCGGCACTTGCCGGCGGGTCGGAAAATGTTGTGGCGTCTCCCGTTTCGTGGCGCCGGGCGTCTCATGGCGCGGAATCGGGAAGAGCACATTGAGATCTTCGGTGTCGCCGCTCCAGCAACAGAGGCCCAAGCGCTCGGCACAGCCCCTCACCAGACCATCGCTGGTGAAGACCACGCTCTCGTTGCGCTTTGCAAGAAAGAGCAGGCGCACCTCCGTCTCGACCAGGCTCCTGGAAAAGCTCTCACGAAAGGTCTCGTAAAATCCCGTCTCGCTCTCGGGGATGCTGGCGGAGTGGACAGTAACAGCACCCTCGCCCACATATTCACGCAGGCAGGCATTCTCGCACACCATGCCGTGCGGCGCCCAAGCCACAATCCCACGCTCCGCCCAGTCGCCGGTTTGTCCCTCGCGGCGGAGGGTTTGGAAGGTATGGAGATCGTGGAGGGCGAGGTTCATGGCAGGATGACGAGGGTGTTTTGAAACTCTTGGAGCGGCTTTCCCGCGAGCATGGCCGCCTTGCCTTGCGAGATGCGGTTCTCGGCCACGGCCTGCCGCAGAAGAAGCGTGAAGCGCATTGGCTCCTCCACGAAATGGCAGGCACCGGGATCGTTTTTCCGGAATCCCCGGCGGCTCCACTCGATCCAAACGCGTTGCATCGTGCCAGCCGCCATGAGCCCCAGCCCCTCGGCCCGCTTCAGCTGCGCCGCGCAGGAGACGCCGAACATTTCCTTCACCTGCTTGAGTTCCTGGAGATCCACATGCTTGCGGTGGCCGCCGAAGAGGTCCAAGAAACGACCCAAGGGCAACAACATGGCCCCGGCGAAGCGGTGGCAGATCGTCTCCTGCTCCAGTTCCGGAAGGTGGGTGATCGCCGCATCCAGCAGGATGTGTCCCAGCTCGTGCATCGCGCTGAAGCGGATTCGGTCCACGGGAAAATTTCGGTTCAAAGCGATCACATCGCGCTGCCCGGCCTTCCCGGCGAAGCCATCAAACGCCTCCGGCGCATCCGCCAAATGCACCATCAGATGCCGCTCCTCCAGCAGGGCCACCACCGATTGGATCGGCGCCTCACCCAGCCGCCACTCCGCCCGCACCCGCTCGACCGCGCCCTCCACATCCGCCGGCCCACCGACTTGCACGCCCTCAAGCGGATTTTGAAACTTCTCGGTCATGCCCAACAAATCCTCCAGCTCGACATACCGCTCGAAAAAATCCTCCGCCTCGCCCTTCACTCGGTTCTCGTCCTTGGCAAGCAGGCTCGACTTGCAGCGAAATTTCAGGCCGTCGAGTTTCGCCTTGAGCGGACGCCGGAAAAAATCCTCCGGCATTTCCAGCGCCATACTCAGTGCCTCCACCATGCGAAGAGTCGGCTTCATCTGCCCTTTTTCATATTTGCTAATAGCCGCCACCGAGATGCCCCCCGGCATGCGACTCTGCAAATCCCGCATCGACAAACCACGCCGCTCCCGCGCCTGCCGGAGCCGGACGCCGAAGAGATTTTCCATCGAAGACAATGTTGGTGTCGTCATAGTAGACAGAATATTTTATTATTATTTTTTTGTCAACCATTGATTC
This sequence comes from Verrucomicrobiota bacterium, assembly GCA_026398285.1. Lineage (GTDB taxonomy): Bacteria > Verrucomicrobiota > Verrucomicrobiia > Chthoniobacterales > Terrimicrobiaceae > UBA967. The sequence goes on along the minus strand of JAPLTI010000286.1, from coordinate 3,272 downwards.
TAATAATACCCACAGGTTGTGCAGCGCGCTACACAGGATCACACTATTTTGTGGTGCCCTCTGCTCAGCGATGCCCGGAAAATTGGACCCGTTACCCGTTACAGCACTTCGACTCCCTCGATCCGCGCCGTGTCATGGAGATCACCTTCGAGGTCGCCCGTCTTGGCGAAAGCGGGCTCGACTACGCGAACCCCGAGAAAAAATAATCAGAATATTCTTGCCCAAGCGAATTTGCTTTGAAGTCCTCTTCAATTTGAATCGCCACGGGTTTCCATGCGGGACTTTGACCGAATCAATCTGGTAATGGATATCGGCGAGACGCCGACTCTCCTTGAGTTTGATTGGACCTCATTGCCGCCATTCGTCTCCCGGCATAATGCGTTTCATGAATGCATCAAACAAGGGAACAGTGAAAGCGGTGTCGCCATGACTGGGGCTCCAGATCATGCCTTTAACAATTAACTGGCTACGGGTCGGGCCGAGCGAGGTGACATCACGCCCGACCTTTTCGGCGATGTCTCCCGAGCGGTGTGGTCCTGCTCCTATATCAGACATTGCCCGTAGATATCTTTTTTCGAGTGGAGTGAGCCGATCAAACCGAACCCGGAAGAAACTATCATCCAGAGCCGCGATTGCCGATGTGGTTGCATGTTTGACATCCGCAAGGGTAATGGGCGAACTCGTAGCCACATCCCACGAATGTTTGCCCCATTCTTGGAGGAAATAAGGATATCCGCGAGTTTCCTTGATGATCTGATCCAAGGCGTCCTCGTTCACATTTATTCCTTGCTCGGCAGCCGGTTTGCGGATTGCGATCCTTGCTGCCTCCACGGATAAAGGGCCGATTTGCGGAAAATCAAACAACCTCTCGGCGTAGGATTTAGCTCGTCCCATTTTTCCCGGCAACTGGGGAAGCCCTGCTCCCACCAATACGACGGGTAGTGAGCGTTGGGCTGAACGGTGCAGGGCGGTGATGAGCGAGGCAAGCTGCTCCTCGTCCACGTATTGCAATTCATCCACAAACATGACCAGAGCAGTTCCCGCCTTTTTTGCAGCCGCGCCCGACACCTCAAGCAACGCCTGCAAGTCGTGTTCCAAATCGCCATTGTCGGCCAAACCTGGCTCGGGCTCAAAATCCATACCGACTTCGATATCCTGATACTTTACCTTCAATGCTTTCGCAAAGCCCGCTAATCCCCTCAACGCCCGCTGTGCCAGTTCTTTGGCCTGCTCGTTGCGGGACAGGCGGAGTAGCGCTTGCCGAAGTTGTGGTGCCAGAATAGCTGGTAAAGACCTGTTTTCTGGAGCTTCCACGCGTATGGTCTCCATTCCCAATGCCGCAGCATCATCGCGTAATTTATCCAACAAGACCGTCTTGCCGACGCCTCGCAATCCCACCATTAGGATACTCTTGGTCGGCCTGCCTGCTCTCACTCGCTCTAATGCAATCCGCACCGTTTCACGAAGCTCGTCACGTCCCGCGAGTTCGGGTGGAGGGGTTCCCGCCCCGGGCGCATAAGGATTTTTAATTGGGTCCATGGCTGAATTATATCAAAATTATGATGGTTTACAAGAACTTTGTAAACCTCCTAATAAACTTCAAACTCGGAACACTTTCAGCACCTCATCACCGAGGTGGTTGATCACTTTGATGGCGATTCTACCGATCTTGGGTTTGTCGAAGGGACTGCTGGTGTCGCTGTTCAGGGTCGCCTTGGGGAGAGCCTCTCACAGAGACACAAGACACGGAGGCAAGGAACGGGTGGGCGGGGTTTCGCTTTATGGGAACGCTGACGCCCTCGTCGGCATCAGCACAGCAACTTTCTGCGATGACTCTACGGCAGCTCCGCCAAACCCAATGCGTCAAAACTGCCCCGCATCGTCCTTGTGCCCAAGAAACGCGACTTCGGAAAGATTCGTCTGCTTCTCGACGCCATCAACGAAGCGCCGACCGTTCCAGCCTAGTCGCAATCGCTGCGTGGTAGCGCGCTCATTTCGGCAAGGTAGGGTTAGCGCGCCGTCGCTGACCGAATTTCGATGCGAAACACGCCATGGCTTTTTAGGAAGCTCCACTGAAAAGCTGTTCCAAGTTTTGGATTGCACGCAGGGGTTTGCGGGCAAGGACTGGCCGGGCGGGGGTTTCACTTCGTGGGAACGCCGAGGTCCTCCTCGGCCTCTCTGCTCAGCGATGCCCGGAAAATTGGACCCGTTACCCGCCACATCACTCCGACTCCTTCGATCCACGCCGTGCCATGGAGATCACCTTCGAGGTCGCCCGTCTTGGCGCAAGCCTCTCACGGAGACACGGAGAAAAGTTCTCGACCGGACCGCCGACGTCCTCGTCGGCATCAGCAATTCTCAGCGATGAGACTTCACAGCAACCCCGTCAAACCCAGTGCGTCAAAATGCGGGGCCAATTCGTGCTTTTGCCTGATTCAAACGCTTGATTAGCGTGATTAAATATGAAGAATTAATGCCCGACCCCTTTGACTTTGTAACCGATCTCCTCGGTTCATACCCCGAGGTGGATGGGATTCCGCGAATAAGCGCGGATTGGCGATGGCGGTGCGCTCCGATGCAATGAGGTGGCGGCACTGTGGAGAGGGGGGCGAGGTCGGTGGTGTTGGTGTTGGAAATGTCGAGCTCGGCCAAGGGAAGATTTGACAGCGCCTCGAGATCAAACACGCGGCTACCGGATGCGTCGAGGCGGTGCAGGGTTGGCATTTGGGAGAGCGGGGTGAGGTCGCCAACACGGCTTTGAGAAATGTCGAGGGCTTCGAGGCGGAGGTCGGCAAGGGGCGAGAGGTCCCTGATGTGAGGCGCGGCGGCTATGAGGGTTCTCAGAGGTAGGCCGCGAAGCCGGTCGATGTAGAAGATGATGGTGTTGCGGATCGAGAGGTGTTCGAGCGGCATCCCCTGGACATCGGGAAGTTCGGCGAGGGGCAGGTTGTCGAGAACAAGGTGGCGGAGGGGCATTCCGGCGAGGGGCGAGACATCGCGGACGGGTGTGGAGGTGAGGTCGAGATATTCGATGGGGAGTTTGGAAAGGGGGGAGAGATCGGCGACACGGCTTTGTTTGAGGGTGAGGTGGCGCAGGGGAAGACTCGAGAGCGGTGCAAGGTTGTCGGCGTCGGTGTTGTCCAGATGCAGGCGAGAGACGGGCTGGTCTTCGAGCGGAGCGAGGCTGCCGACGGCGAGATTGGAGAGGTCCACGGCGAATGTGCCATCGGGCTCGAGGGTGATGCGGGTGTCCGACCAGTCTGGCTGGCTGG
>JAPLTI010000205.1 GCA_026398285.1 Verrucomicrobiota bacterium | reverse complement strand
CGTGTGCCGGACTCTCACCCTTGGGGAATCCGGCGAAATCGTGATGCCGAGCGTCTTCAAAATGCGCCCTCCGGCCTCTTGCTCGGCTTCAAAAATAACCTCCCCCGTGGTAGAATCTACCCAATGTCGGGGCGGATGGTTGTCGATATGGTAGGTTCGCTCCACATCCTCGGGTGCAATCCAGAAGCGGTGCCCCCCGCGAATCATCCACTCCGTCTCACCGATGCCCCCGAGTTGTTCATCGAAGGTCTTGAAAACATTTGCGCCGTTTTTTGTGCGGAGGCTGATGATGCGCGGCCCCACATCGAGTGTGACAACGAGTTCGATGTGATTATTTGCGAGCCGCAGATTGCGCTCCCAGCCCGCGTGAGGGATGACTTCGGTTTTCATGAGTGCACTGACCCTAAAGCGCAAGGGAGAAAAAGTCAGTCAAATCCCGTTGGGATGAAACCTCAGCCAACTGACTCTCCGCGCAGTTCGAGCAAGCGGCGGAGGGTTTCTTCGATGAGGCTGTTCGGGCAACTCGCACCAGCCGTTATTCCAAAGGTGAGGTTCTTGCGGTCCGGGAGCCAATCTGTGGAAATGGTTTCCTTTTTCGCGTGGAGGTCGAAGTGGTGGATTTTATTCGCCGAGACAAGGCAGTTTGCATTGCGGATAAACCAAGTCGGGAGCTTTTCAGAGCCGATTTCGGCGAGGTGCGTTGTATTTGAACTATTGTAGCCGCCGACCACGATGAGCATGTCGAGGGATTCATTCAGGAGTTGGAAGAGGGCGTCTTGTCGATCCTGCGTGGCTCCGCAGATCGTGTCGAAGTAGCGGAAGTTTGCAGTGCTACCGCCATCGCGCTTTGCCACGGCCTCCCGAAGCAGGTTCTGAATGGCCTCTGTTTCGCTGCGCAGCATGGTGGTTTGGTTTGCCACGCCGATGCGCTGCAGGTGTTGCAGTGGGTCGAACCCCGGGCTTACCGCTCCACGGAAGGTCGTGAGAAAGTCGGCAGGGTCTCCGCCGTTTACCATGAAATCCGCCACCCGCTTGGCTTCCTCCAGATTGAGCACGATGACAAAATGCCCTGCTCCGTCGCCGCCGAGGGCGCGCGAGGCTGTGGCGCGCGTTTCCTCATGTGCGGCCTTGCCATGAATGATCGAAGTGACCTTCTCGGTGGCATTTTGCCGGACGCGTTTCCAGACGCTCATCACATCTCCGCAGGTTGTATCTACGATCTGGCAACCATGGGCCTTCACTGCGTCGATTACGGACACCTCGGCTCCGAATGCTGGCACAATGACGACATCATCAGCTTTCAAATTCTTCAGGTCCGCATCGGAAGGGTGTGCGGCGAGATGTTGAATGCCGAGCGCATCCATCTGGGCATTCACATCCGGGTTGTGAATGATTTCGCCCAGAAGAAAAATCCGCTTGTCGGTAAAAACCTTCCCTGCCGCATAGGCCAGATCGATGGCCCGCTCAACGCCGTAGCAAAAACCGAATTCCTTCGCCAAGCGGATGGTCGTGTTGCCGACTTGAAGGACGCCGCCTTGCGCCCGGATTTTTTCCACCAGTTCGCTGCGATAATGTTTTTCAACCTGTGCCTGCACATGGGCCATGACATCAGGCGTGCGGATATTGACTCGGTTTGGCGTGCTCAAAGTGGGTTCAGCTTAAATCCGAAAAATGTTTTTTTATAGAAAGAACGGACTGATTCAAACGGCGTGTTTCAGCAACTGGTCATTAGAAAAAATCATCTCCGTGCTCTCCGTGTCCTCCGTGGTGAATAATTCTCGCTCAATAAAGCTCCACCGGCGACCGCTTGCCATCCTCCGGGCTGCGCTGCGCAGCCAATTCGGGTCCCAAAACAGCCACGCGGAGGTCGTAAATTTCTGCATCCACCGCATGAAAAGCCTCCAGAGAAAATGGCGTGGGCGGCGCGAGGCGGGACTTGCAGCGGGCCATGGCCTCAAGGGCCTCGTCGAGTTTTTTGCCCATGGTGTCGATGGCCTTCTTCGCGGCGGCGGCCATTTCGATGCGGTGGCAGATCATGAGCATGTCGTTGCCCGCTTCGATGCCGAGGCGCATCGTTTCATCAAATCCGTAGTGGTTTAGAATGGCTCCCATATCGAGATCGTCTGTCATCACGAGGCCGCCAAATCCCATATCCTTCCGCAGCAGGTCGCGAATGATAACGGGGGAGAGCGAGGCGGGTCGATTCACCGCGTCCAGTCCTGAAACGGCAATGTGGCCGATCATCATGCTATCCACCGATTTTGCGAAGTGCCGGAAGACGGCGAGTTCGTGCTCCTCCATGAGTTCCTTCGAGCGCTCGATGCGGGGGAGTTCGTGGTGTGGATCGAGGCCGGCCGAGGCATAGCCGGGGAAATGTTTGCCGCAGCTCATCACTCCAGTGGCGCGTAGTGCCTCGTTGAAGGTGCTGGATTTTTCAATGACCTCGGTAACATCACGACCGTAGCAGCGCCCTCGAAGCGAGTTGTCGGCCTCGTCGTCGAAGGAAATGTCCAGCACGGGGCAGAGGTCGAGGTTGAAGCCGAAAATGCGCAGGATGCGGCCGGTGATGTCTCCATGGCGGCGGATCAAATCCAGATCCCCGCAGTCGCGGAGTTGCTGGGCGTTGGGAGGTTCGTTGCCGATGAGCTTGAGGCGGGACACGCGGCCTCCCTCCTGGTCGATCGTGATGATCGGTTCCACGTTGCTCAGATCGCGGAGGTCGTCGATGAGCTTGCGAAGTTGCTGGGGGGTCTTGATGTTTCGGCCGAAGAGGATGAATCCTCCGGGCTGGATTTGACGGAAGAGGCGGGCGGATTCGGAATCGAGTTCCGCGCCGGGAACACCAACGAGAAGAAGCTGACCGGGATTTTGGGATGGCATGGGGAGGGGAAAACCAGATTTGATGCGGGCTGTCGAAATGATTTCTTCAGAAAAAATCGAACATCCGCCGTCACCGGCCCGTCTTCGTTGCGAAATGGTCGAGGCCGCAATTGCAGGAGAGTCCCGCTTTTCGATGGATACCTGTGAAGCCGAGCGTGAGGGGGCGTCCTTCGCCGTCGATACGGTGAGGCTCATGCAGCAGCGTTTTCCACAGGCTGAGTTTTTTTATTTTATCGGAGAGGACAATGTCCCTGCCCTTCACACATGGCGGGAAATTGACGAATTGAAGAAATTGGCATCTTTCGTTGTGCTCGCACGCGGAGACTTGGAGCCGATCGAGGGCTTTCCAGTCATCAGGCGCAATATCGATATTTCCTCCACAGATATCCGGAATCGCATTGCCCGAGGCCTCTCGGTTCGCTACTTGCTGCCGGACGCCGTTTGCGCGATTCTCGCTCGGCATCAACTTTACCTGAATGACTGACACTGAAAAACTCGCCCGCGTCTGCGCGTCGGCCGCCGCTGATAAAAAGGCCGAAGACATCGTCCTGCTCGATATGCGTGGCGTCTCCGACTTCACCGATTTCTTCCTGATTTGCTCCGCAAACTCGGAACCCCAGCTCAAGGCCATCGCCTCATCGATCCGCGAAAAAGCCCGCGAGGAATGTGAAGAGCGACCCATTTCGGCCGATGGCTTTCCCGTGAGCCAATGGATCGTCACCGATTTTGGCGGACTCATTTGCCATCTCTTCTTGGATTCGAAACGCGCCTTCTACGACCTCGAAGGCCTCTGGAGCGATGCCAAGAAAATCCGGTTGGAGGACTGATCGGCTATGGACGGCGTCGAGGATGTCGAGATCGAGTGCCCTTACTGCGGTGAGTTGTTCGGCATTTTGGCCGACACATCACACTCGTCTGTAGAGATGATCGAAGATTGTTCCGTGTGTTGCCATCCCATCGCGTTGAGCCTGCGTTTCTCAGGGGGTGAATTGGTTTCGGTGGAGGCCTCCGCATCCTGAGCTGGTATGCAGGCTGGTTTTTTCATCGATCGCCCGACGAATCCGGCCCGACCCGCCGCGAAGGTTTTTACCATCATCATCCTACTTCTGGCCTACTCCGGTCTGTGCTGGCTGGCCTTTTCGCATTCCCTCAAAAACTGGGAGCAGGTGTGGGGCTATCGCGTCACATTTCTGAATGGCTGGGCCGCCACCATCGGGATTTCGGCTGCGGCCCTCTTGCTCAGCACAGCCATCGGCGCTCTCACCGCGCTCGCACGTCGCTCGGCTTTTCTGCCTCTGCGTTACACCGCTGCCGCTTATGTCGAGACGGTGAGGGGACTCCCGCTTCTCGTGCTCGTGCTTTTTGGATTCTACGGGATTGCAAACGCAGTGGGTTGGAATGACCGGCTATCGGTGGGAATTGTGATCCTCTCGCTCTTCAGCGGCGCCTATATCGCTGAAATCATACGCGCTGGCATCGAGAGTGTCGGTCGCTCTCAATGGGACAGCGCGCGCGCCATTGGACTCACTCCTGTGCAGACCTACCGCTTTGTCATTTTTCCCCAGGTGTTGCGTCAGATTTTACCTCCCGTGGCCGGCCAGTTCTCCTCGCTCATCAAGGACTCCTCGCTGCTCTACATCATTGGAATCCCCGAACTGACCTTTGCGGCAAACCAGATCAATTCGGCGACCTACAGCACCTTTGAGAGTTTTGTTCCACTCGGCATCTGCTATCTTGTCCTCACTCTGCCAGTTTCACTCTGGACGAAATACTTGGAATCCAAAGTGCGCTATGAAACGTGAACATCTCTGTCTCATCGCCTGCCTGCTCCTGACCGGATGCGCGGCCGTGGAGCACTTCGACAAGGAGTCGCCACCGGAGTATCTCACGGTCCGGCGCGCGGAGTTCTTTCGAAGCGGGCCAGCCCAGGCATTCCCGCCAGAGAAGCTCGAAAAGGATCTGGCTCTCAGTCTGCTGAAAAAAGACTCGGGCTACGCATTTGTGCGCCTGCTCGACAACCGAACCGGTTATGTCGCGTTCAGCGACCTCCGCGCCGCACCGCCTGTGGCTCCCGGCGTGCCGTTCGATCCCGTCATTGTTGAGGAAATCGTGGAAGTTCCCCTCCCGGACTTCCGAGTCATTCCCGACGAAATTCCCGAGAAGCTCCGCAAAAGATGAAGATCCTCCTGCGCAGCCTTACCAAAAGTTTTGGACCACAGACTGTCCTTGATTCCGTAAATTTCGAGGCGGAGTTTGCCCACACCCTCGCGCTCATCGGACCATCCGGTGGAGGTAAATCGACCCTCCTTCGTCTTCTTGCAGGTCTTGATGCCCCCGACTCGGGCGAAATCCTCGTCAACGGCGAACCTCTGCCGCAGGACGAGGAGCGCTTGAGGATCCACCGCAGCCACACGGGCATTGTTTTTCAGGCCTACAATCTCTTTCCCCACCTGAGCGCCTTGGGAAATGTCATGCTGCCGCTTACCGAGGTTCATGGTATTGATGCCGCAACCGCCCGTGACCGAGCCATGGATGTCCTAAAACGCTTTCACCTCGCCGATCACGCGGCCAAGCAACCTGCACAACTCAGCGGTGGCCAGCGGCAGCGTGTTGCCATAGCCCGCGCGCTCGCTGTGGATCCTGCTTTTCTCCTTCTCGACGAACCCACATCCGCACTCGATCCCGAGATGACCGCCGAAGTTCTCGATGTGATTGTGGAACTCCGTGAATCCGGCAAACCAATTATTCTCGTCACGCACGAGATGGGCTTCGCACGCCGCTCGGCCGACCGCGTCGCATTCATCGCCGAGGGCGGCGTGCTCGAGTACGCGGCTGCAGGAGAGTTTTTCGAAAACCCCCGCCAACCCGCCGTGAAGCAATTTCTCGAGCGAATCTTGAAATACTGAGGTCCGGATTGGAGCCTTGAATTGCCGTCACCTTTTTCCTGTTCATCCTGCGAATCCTGTTTAAAAACCGCTTCCCGTTATCCATGCCAAAAGAACGCATCCGTCTCAACGACCTCGACCAGTCGAAATCCCTCACTCAGGAGGAATACAAGAGTCAGGTGAAGCAACATCAGCTCGAGCTTCTCAACATGCAGCTCGAGCTCCATGAGAAGAAAATTCCGATTGTCATTGTCATCGAGGGACCCGACGCCGCTGGCAAGGGCGGAGCCATCAAGCGTCTTACCGAGCGCCTCGATCCCCGACTCCTTCGCGTTTACTCCATCAACAAACCCACCACTGAGGAATTTGCCCGTCACTACATGTGGCGTTTCTGGTCAAAGCTCCCGCCTCGCGGTCACATGGCCATCTACGACCGCTCTTGGTATGGGCGTGTGCTCGTCGAGCGCGTCGAGGGCTTCTGCTCCCAAGCGGCCT
>JAPLTI010000361.1 GCA_026398285.1 Verrucomicrobiota bacterium | reverse complement strand
TGTTTACCCTGCTCTGCGGTAAGAGTGGCGAGCTGGGCTTTCAAAACCGGGTCGGCGCTCTCCAGACCGGCGCGATTGATTCCCAGGCCCAGGGGCATGAGAAACTCGAACTCGGCCTTCACGAGAGAGCCATCGTTGGCGAGACGCTGCACGGAGAGTTCTGCTTCGTAGGTGCGGCTCACAGTGACTTGTGCGCCGGCAAGCTGGACAGGAGAAGATTTAAATTGACCAGCGGATAGGGTCTCATTTCCAAATGCCCGACCTGCGAGAGTCTCGAGGGCGCCGGGGCCTTTGAGGCTGGCCCCGAGCGAGGCCGTGGCTTGGTAGGAAATGGATTTTGCAACTTTGAAGGTTTCCAGCTTCGAGTTGGTTTGGGTCGCCTTCATCCAGGCCCGCGATGCGCCCGCACCGACATTTGCTCCCACGGAAATCCCTACGACGGCATCCTTCGAGGTCGGCGAGATGTTGACGCCGGCCGACACATCCAGCGAGGCCTTGATCTCGGACTTGGTGAGGGCCTTGATGTCTTTGGCAAGGAGATACAAGTCTTTGCCCTCTATGGGTTGGTCGCCCATGAGACGGTGAATGAAGTCTTGAGCCTTGTTATCCTCCAAGGGAATCTCGATGGAATATCCTGCCACGTTGGACATGTTGAGCTGGGCCTTGGCATTGGCTTTGACAACCGGCGCGGAGGATAAAGTGGCGCCTATCCCCAAGCGCACGCCGCCTGTTTGACCGGCCCGAATAGCCACCACCAGACTCTTGGGCTTGCGTTGGATGACCATGATATTGCGTCGCCCGCCCGATGCCGTGGCGTCAATTTTAACCCCTGGCACTCCAAGAGGAACGCCATTGAGTCCCAATTCGACCGCTCCATTCGACTTCAGAAAGAGGCGGTCGCCATCTTTCATGCCCGGGATGGCTCCGGCAATAACGGCCCGGGTTGCGTCCTGGAATTGAGAGGGCCCCGCATTGGGAGGAGGAGTGAGTTTACCAGATTCGGCAAGCCATTTCTCAAGGGCGGGCGCATTGACCTCGCGGAGCAACATGTCTTCGATCTCCGGCGCGAAGGCGTGGATATCGAGGCCCGATTCGGCAAGGAGTTCCGTAAATCGTGCGCGGTGGTTCCAAAGCGGGAAGGCGGTTTCATCACCAGCCGGAAGATCGGCTTGACGCGACTCCATGAGACACCTCGCGGCAGCGCCGACCAGAACCATTCGGAGGTCTTGTTTTTGGGCACGGGTGAAATCGGTCTTGCGGCTATCAAGGAGGCGGGTTTGCAGCCTCGCATCCTCCCGGAGCTGCTCGCGAGTGAGCTTTTCCCCGGAGGGAGCGGAATAAAGGGTATTGATGGCATCGACGATTTCGCCAAGTGGGGTGGACTCGGCTTGCACTCCCCCAACGGCGCTGTCGAGACGGGCGAGTCTGTCGGCAGGCAAGAGGTGCTGGCCGGTTGGAAAAACCATGGCATGCAAGGGGGTGTCCGAGAGGCGCTGCAATTTTTCCAAGCCGCCTTGAATCTCATGCTCCAGCTCCGGGATGAGACGCCTGCACTCGGCAATGTCATTCGCGCTGCTATCGGCATGGCCTTCCAGATCATTGAGCCAGGATTGCATCGCGTGGAGTTCGGCTTGCTTGATCCGCAACACAGCCACCTCGGATGCAAATTGACGCGTGGTCGCATGGTCCGAGCGAATGGGATTACCAGAGTGGCTTCGGTTGTAAGCCTGCAGACTTTGGGTTGCCTGGGCTTGCTGCGCTGCCAGAGCTGAGAGGCGATCATAGTTCTCCGAGATACGGGATGCAGCAAGGTTGTAATCGAGAGCCGACTTCGCAAGGGTGTTTGGGCGGGGAAGCGCCTGCAAACGATCCCTCCGGCCCGCTGCGTCACTGTCCACCAACATGGCAATGGCCTCAGCCCTCGCGGCATTTCCGCCGAGAGCGCTCAGGTCGCGATTGGAGAGGAGCTTAGCTCTGGCATTATCGACGACTTTGGTGATCGCTTTGACATCCCCGGTTCGGCTGAGGCCGAGTGAGGCGAGCTGGGTCACGCAGGCCACGAGCGCCTGCGCTTGTGCAATAGACTCTCGCGAACCATCTTTCCGGCTCAGCTCGGCGACTTCCTTTTCTCCAAATCCCAGTGACTTGAGATCATTTTCAAACAGATTTTGCAAACCTTGCGAATTCGTCTCGATTTCAGCTTCGGGAGATTGTCCATGCCGCAATTTTTCCACCTTCCATTGCAAGAGCATGACATTGGCCAGAAGGAGATTCACCTCCGGCATGTTCTTGAAGAACGTTTTGTTGGTTTTAATTTTTTCTAAAAATACCCAGTCGAATTTCAAACGACTACCAGCCAACAGGAGCGACAAGTTTGTTTGCGCTTTCCCCCCCGAACCCTCAAGGGTTCCCATGAGTCGACTCAAACTGCGCATGGCTTTTTGCAGTTCGTGACGGGCCTCGGCGTAGGATTTTTCCTGGTCATTGGTGGCGAAGGCCTTGACTAAATTAAGCCGGGCGTCGTCGAGGTAGCCATCGCCACCGATCAACCCATCCAGATAAGTGGCAAAACCCTCCAGGCGTTCTATAGAGGCTTGATCTGGGGTCGAGGCACCTGTCAGAGCCGAGTGTTTTTCGGAAACCGGATCGTAACTCGGATCGTTCAGACTCGAGACCAAATATTGCACACTCCACAAAGCATCGCCGGGTAGCAAGATTCGCTCCTTGGTGACCATATCGGCACGGCTGCCCATAAGCCTTGCCTGGTCAAACAACCGCTCGACCAACTCGGCCGGAACGCGTTTGTTTTCAATAAGAAGGCTCGCGAGTCGCTCGGAGAGATCGGCAATGAACCCGCCAGGGTGCAAGGCGGCTGTGGGAATGGACGAGTCCGTTCCATGGCCATAAGTCGTTTGCAAATTCCTAACCCCCTGCGCGAGCCGCAACTCACGCTCCACCAATCGAGCCATGGCAATCTCCGAGTCCGCGCCTGCCGACTCGGAAGCGGACGCGTCGCCAAGGAAAACCTCAGGGCTCAGACTCCCGCCCATAGCCAACAGGCGCGCCTCGCGCTCTTGGATGGGAATATCAATGTCTTCAAAGTAATCCATACCGAGGCGGGAGAGCGAGGTGTCGGGAGGAAAGAAAACCCGATGGCCCGCCGCCCGCACGGATTCGTTAAGAGGATTCTGGCTCGATCGGTCGAGAATCCTCATCAGCAACACCTCATGCGCAGGGGGGGCTGCAGCTTCTCTTGCCGTTGTTGCCGAGGCACTTGTCACATCCGCAGCGTTGTTGGCACTTGCCACAGCTTCAGGTTCACTCGCTTCGACGCCCATTTTCGAATCGGCCGTGCGAATCGCATGCAGCTTCCCCACCAAGTCCAATCGTATCCCGGCCGGATCGCCTTTGCGAAACATCATCAATCGTCCGGATTCAGCGTCGAGGCGATGAATTTCATGCTTGCGCCTTGTAATGAGACGAATGAAGTCGCCGCCCCATTTTTGCAGAAGATCTTTGAAGTAAATCTTCCTCGCCTTGCCTCCCATGGGAGCGGCCGATTGCGAATACCCCCCCAACTGGCCGACCAGATTGGCAGGGGTAGTAATGGTGGGGTCAACCCGTTTTGAGAATCCGAACCAGCCCATTTGAGTTAGGCTCTCACGAGGAGAAAATCCCGTTCATCCACAAGGCTTTTATCATTGAAGCCAGGAGGCCCCGCTCTGAGGTCTCTCGCCTTTTCCGCGAAAGCATCAAGCGCCGAAAGGAATCCCGCCTCATCCAAGAGCGGGAGTGGGATCATGGCCGAAAGCACAAGAAAACCAGAATTCGAATCCCAGCCCAAGGTCGCCCCGGCAGTGCCGGAATTCAAGTGGTTCAAACGCATGGCCCAATCGAAGACCCCTGCCTTCTTCTCCTCGGCCACTCCAAAAAGAACGGCACTTAAGAGGAGCACATCGACGGTCGGGTCGATGTCCAAGCCCACCTCAGTGCCATCGGATAGGATGAGCGAAAACGCGAATCCCTCGCCCGGT
>JAPLTI010000175.1 GCA_026398285.1 Verrucomicrobiota bacterium | reverse complement strand
CTCATCAGGTTCTGGGAGCATGGTGTCCGTCGTTTCCAGAAGCGCGTAGGCTTTTGTGATGAGGTGGGTGGGGAGGCGGAGCACTCCGCGCACGGGTTCAATCAGGTCCGGCTTGAGCTCGGCAAGCAGGCTCAGGGAGAGCGTTGGAACGATGTGGGCGAGTATGTGGCCGGCGGGAAGATCGATTGTTTCGCCCTCGTAAATAGGCCTGAGGAGGTGTTCCTCGGGCAGTAGGCCGGCGATCGCGGAGAGCGGGATGCGCAGCAGTTGCGGAGCCGCACTGCGATAAGTGGGGGACTTGGCTGGGAGGGATTGCGTGGCTGCGGACATTTCTTTGTGTTTGTCGAATGTGTCCGCAAAGGCTATCCAGCAGGGCTCATTTAGCAATCCTGTGGAATTCGATTTCAAATTCACCGCCGACGGGTTGATTCCCGTAATCGTCCAAGAAGCCTCCGGCACCGAGCGCCCGACCGGCCGCGTGCTCATGTTCGCCTGGATGAACCGCGAATCCCTCGCCATGACCCTCGAGAAGGGCCTCATGACCTACTGGAGCCGCTCACGCAGCAAGCTCTGGCTCAAAGGTGAGTCCAGCGGCCACACCCAGCGCGTCGTCCGTTGGTTCGTGGACTGCGACAAGGATGTCCTCCTCTTCGAAGTCGAGCAGGAAACCGGTGCCTGCCACACTGGCTACGAAAGCTGCTTCTTCCAAGAAATGGACCGCTCCGCCCAAGCACTTCCCGTCCGGGAGGGAAAAATGTTCGACGACGGCAAGGTGTATCAAAAGTAGGCGCCAGCCTCACCCCTCGAACATCTTCAGTAGCGCCGGCACGCAAATGCTGTCGCGGTCGTAGCGCTCGGTAATGAGTTTTCGCGCGTTTTCGCGCAGGGAATCAAAGCGTCTTGGCTCGGCGAGGGCCTCGCAGACGCGATTGGCGAGGCCTGGGATGTCGAAAAAATCCACAAGCAGGCCGTTTTTTCCATCCTCGATGAACTCCGTAACTGGCGGCGTGCTGGAGCCGATCACCACGCATCCCGCCGACATCGCTTCGAGCATCGACCAGGAAACAAAGTAGGGATAGGTGAGATAAACATGGGCCCGCGAAAGTTGAAGCACACGCAGGTGGGCGTCGAATGGCAACTTGCCGAGGAAATGCACGCGCGAGAGGTCCATGCGCTCGCCGACTTCTTTCAACAGCCTTTGCCGCCATGTCAGACCATCCGTCGGCTTGTTGCCATACGAGGTGTCGTTCTCCATCCCCGTTATCAAAACCCGCGCCTGTGGCCGCCGGGAGAGGATTTCCGGCAGGGCACGCATGAAGACATGGAATCCCCGGTAAGGCTCCATGTTGCGGTTCACGAAAGTCAAAATCTCCTCGCCGGCGTGGACCGTAGTGCCATCGGGCAAGGTCGCCTTGGCCTCGGGATTCGGGCGGATTGTTTTCGTATCAACCCCCTCATGCTGGATCAGCAGGTCGCTTTTCAGATTTTGCGGAAACAACGACGCCTGCCAGCGTGTCGGCGTCCACCGCGCATCACAATCCTCCCATGCCAGCAACGAAGTGGCATTTTTCATCCGCACCTCGAGAAGATTGTCGAGGTTCATTCGGAACTCGGGATCAAAGCCGATATCCGCTCCGCGCGGCCGGTAGTAGTATTCGAAATACCCCGAGATTCGCGCCTCTGGAAACGCCTCGCGCAGGAACAGAGTGTCTCCCCAGCCTGTATGCGCGGCTATGACATCCGGTCGATAGCCCTCCTTCTTCAGCGCCAGACACAACCTCAGCACCGCCTGCCCGCGCACTGCATTCTCCTCCGTGCCCCGCAAATAATGGTGCGTCTCCTTCGCCGCCCGCCGTGGCAATTTATATCCAAGCAACCTCGCCCCCTTCACCATCCCCGCCTGTCGCTGCACATTCGCATGCTCCCCCACACCCAGAACATCCGCCCCTTGCGCGACCAAATGCCGAGCCACATGCAGGAACTGACCAGGGAAATTCGGGTGGATGAAGAGGTGCTTGGGCATCGTTTCTTTTAAGTGACAAATGTATTGGCAAGAAGCGAATTTTTTTGTAAAGTCTGCTAATTGCTTTAAAAAGTTTTCTAAAAAACATAAAGATTCCCGCCAGATATCCGATTACAAATTTGCCTCCCTTGGCTCCCTAAATTTTTCCAATGGCTAACCGAATTTTCACTTCCAAAGCAGATTTCGAATCTCATAAAGCCACGCTGGCAGGCGATTCCGGGGCTGACACGCTTTCGTTCTCCCCCGCCACGGCATCGGTTGTTCTACTCGATACGGATTTTTTTGGGATGAATTCCGTCACCAACGCAACCACCAGATTCGAGGCACTCGTTCTATCAAACCTCGCGGATCAAGTCACACTGGCAGGCAATGCCTCCAATGTAGGCATAGTGTCGGTTTTCGGTGGAATCGGTAGTGATCGTATTCAGGCATCCACATACTCTTCAAATGTCACCCTCTCCGGTGGATTTGGAAACGACACGCTGCTCGGAGGAAATGGGGCGGATAGTTTGGATGGAGGAGAGGAAGATGATAGCCTAGTCGGTGGATCTGGAAACGACAGCCTGGTTGGCGGAGGCGGAAATGATACGCTCAGCGGAGGGGGTGGGGCAGATTTTTTGGACGGAGGGTTTGGTAATAATAGTCTGGTCGGCGGAGACGGAAATGACTATTATACCATTTACAGCAATTTAGATACGATAGTCGAGGCCTCAGGGGCAGTAGCTGGAACGGACTCAGTCCTCGCCAATGTGGATGGCGTTACTCTTGCTGCCAATACCGAGTGGCTTATTTTTGGCAGTGGGGTTACTTCCGGGACTGGAAATGGCACTGCCAATACTTTGTTAGGTAGTTCCAACGATGAGACCCTAGACGGTGGCGGCGGGGCAGATAGTCTATTCGGCGGGGGCGGCAATGACTATTACATCGTTGATTCAATTTCCGACAGTGTAAACGACTCCGGAATCACCACGGGAGATAGTGTTCTTGCGAATGTTGATAACTACACGATGGGAACTGGTGCGGATTGGCTTATTTTTGGAACTGGGGCCAATCGCGGGACTGGAAACGCTCTCGCTAATACGATAATTGGTGGATCCAACAATGATACGCTCAATGGTGGAGCAGGTATCGATAGTTTGGTTGGAGGAGCTGGAAACGACTACTACTTTGCTGATAATGTAAGTGACGCGATTTTCGAATTGGCTGCAGGGGGAAGCGACTCGGTCTTGGCAAATGTTAACGCATACACCTTGGGAGTTGGCAGCGAATTGGAATGGCTTGTTTTGGGTGCTGCAAGCTCGATCGTATCAGGAACAGGAAACTCGTTCGATAACACAATAACTGGGAACGCAAGCGTGAACACGCTTGACGGAGGCGCAGGCAATGACAGTTTGGCTGGAGGATCTAGTGGTGACTACTACATCATTGACAGTAACTTGGATTCTATTTTTGAAAGCGCAGGGGCAGAAGTGGACAGCGTTCTTGCGAATTTGGATGGAGCAACGCTGGCAGCCAACACCGAATGGCTCATTTTGGGCAGCGCGAGCTCGATCGTATCAGGAACAGGGAATGGGGGAAACAATACGGTGCTTGGAAATGGATCCGCCAACACACTGGATGGCGGGGATGGGAACGACAGTCTTTTCGGTGGA
>JAPLTI010000154.1 GCA_026398285.1 Verrucomicrobiota bacterium | reverse complement strand
AGGGTGTGGCCGAGGGGATGAATTCCCAGTTTACCGGCGACGGATTCTGGAAGCAGAAGTTCCAAGTTTATTCGGTTTCCAAGGACGAATACGCTGCCCGGATGAAGAAGGCGCAATCAAGCGACCTCTCGCTCACCGCCGACACCTATGCCATTCTGGCCATGCAGGGGACTTCGGAAGAGGCAAAAAAACCCCTCGCCATCGAGAATCGAAAAGGCCCGATTGAAATGGTCCTCGACGATTCAAAAATTTTTCAACGCGTGCTGGCCCGCTACATGGTCGAGGACATGACTCCGGAAAGCCAACCGGGCAGTCCCTCCTACGACCCCAAGAAATCACCCCTCCCGCCGGCATCAGATAAACCCATGATGGGAATGGAAATGTAAAATGCTTGACGCGATTTTTGGCAGATTAACTTGGGACTCGATCATCCTCGTTCAGGCGGTCGAACAACCAAATATCAACACATTCATCACCGCCAGCGCGGCGGCCATGATGCCGGTCGGGGGAGTCATGATTGTCGCTCTTCTCACTTGGATGAAGTGGTGGAAGCCCCTTTTCGAATGGCTGACCAGCGTCGATCACAAAAAAATCGGCACGATGTATATCATCTTCGCGGTGATTATGTTGTTCCGCGGAGTGGTCGAGGGTATGTTGATGCGGGCAAACCAGGCGGTCGGCCTCAATGGCGGGTTCCTCTCCTCGGATCACTTCAACCAACTTTTCACGACTCACGGCACCAACATGATCTTTTTCGTGGCGATGCCTTTCCTGTTCGGCCTTATCAATATCGTCGTTCCCTTGCAGATCGGCGCCAGGGATGTGGCCTTTCCGAGGCTCAATCAAATCAGCCTGGGTCTCACGGCGGCCGGCGGCTTTCTCTTCATGATCTCGCTGATGATCGGCGAGTTTTCGACGGGTGGATGGACCGGGTATCCCTCGTTCACCGGGCGCTTGGCCAATCCCGGAGTCGGCCCCGATTATTACATCCTGGCCATTGCGATTTCTGGAATCGGCTCCACCCTCACGGGTGTCAACTTTTCGGTGACCATTTACAAGTTGCGAACGGCGGGGATGAGTTTCATGAGGATGCCGCTATTTACTTGGACGGCCCTCTGCACCTCCATCCTGCTGATCTTTGCGATGCCGCCCCTTACGGCCTGCTGCGCCATGCTTGGGCTTGACCGATTCCTCGGCTTCCACTTTTTCACCAACGACATGGGCGGGAATTTGATGAACTTCATCAACCTGTTCTGGATGTTCGGCCACCCGGAAGTTTACATTCTCATCCTTCCGGCTTTCGGGGTGATGTCGGAAATCGCCTCCACCTATTCCGGGAAGCGTCTTTACGGCTACACCAGTATTGTTGCAGCCACGATGTGCATCGCGGTTCTTTCCTTCACGGTCTGGCTGCACCACTTCTTCACCATGGGGCAATCGGCCACGGTGAACGCCGCCTTTGGCGTGGCGACGCTGCTGATTGCCATCCCGACGGGGGTGAAAATCTACGATTGGCTGGCGACTCTTTGGGGCGGACGGATCCGGTTCACGGCCCCGATGATCTACCTCTGCGGGTTTTTCGTCCTCTTCACCATTGGCGGTCTCAGCGGGGTGATCCTTGCGAGCCCCACCTTGGATTACCAACTGCACAACAGCCAATTTCTGGTCGCGCATTTTCACAATGTGATCATTCCCGGAGTTCTGTTTGGAATTCTCGCGGGCATTCACATCTGGTTCCCCAAAATTTACGGGTTCCGACTCATGGAGAGTTTATCCCGCATCACCGCATTCCTTTGGGCAATCGGCTTCATTCTGGCCTTCATGCCTCTCTACCAAACCGGAATGATGGGAATGACACGGCGAACCGTCGCCTACCAGGATCCGGATCTTGTTCCGTGGATGATTGTCTCGGGAATCGGTTCGCTCATTCTCGGCCTCGCCTTCCTTTTCATCCTCCTGACAATCTTTGTAAGCGTTTTGAACCGGAAGAAATTGATGGTTCCCTTTGGTGATCCTTGGGACGGGCGAAGCCTCGAGTGGGCGACCCCTGCGCCAACTCCCGAATGGAACTTTGCTGTTCTGCCCAAGGTCGAATGCCGGGATGTCTTCGCAGATGCCAAGGAAAAGGGCACGGCCTACCAACCGATCGAGAAATACGACGACATCGAGATGCCCGCGAACACCTATTACGGCTTCATCATTATGATTATGGCCTCTGGGCTCGGCTTCGGCTTGGTCTGGCACATGTGGTGGTTGGCCATCCTCTCCTTCCTCGGCGCCATCGCGACAGCCATCATTTACGCGTTTCTGCCTCAAAAGCATTATGTCATTCCCGCCGCCGAGGTGCGCGAGATCGATGAAGCCTGGCGCCGGGCGGCCCGAGAGGGCAGGGGAGTCACGCGCGACGACGAAGGCAATCAGGCAAACCAAGGGCTCGCCCGTCCCGATAACATCACAAACCCATGAGTTTCTCGATCAGAAAATCACTCCACCCCGGCCTCAACCTGGGCGAGGATCACGGTGACGACCACCTCGAGGCGGAGACATCCGTCTTCGGGTTCTGGGTTTTCATGATGAGCGACTTGGTGACCTTCGGGATGTTTTTCGCCGTTTTCGCCACCACAATGCCTCTCGCGTGTTGCCCCGGCCCCAAGGAACTCTTCGACCTCGGCAGCGTCGCTTGGCAAACTGCCTTCCTTCTTGCCTCGAGTTTGACCAGCGGAATGGCCATCTTGACGGCTACCTTTCCTCTATGTGGTCCCTCGTTGGGCTCCACGGTCTGCATGTCACCGGTGGTCTCATCTGGTGTCTCGTGATTGTTGCCGGGATTTTAGTTCGGGGTGTCGACCTGCGCTGGAAGTTGACCCTGCTCCGCTGGGCGGTCTTCTGGCATTTTCTCGATGTGGTCTGGATCGCCATCTTCAGCTTCGTCTTTTTGGGAGGATTGCTCTAATGGAAAAAAACAAAGAATTTCGTCATTATCTGCTCGGTTTTGTCCTAGCGACGGTTCTTACGATCATTCCCTTCACCCTCGTGGCGACAGTGGGCGGGAAGATCACCTTTTTTGCCCTGATCCTGTGCGCGATCCTTCAACTGATCGTGCATCTCCGCTACTTCCTGCACCTTTCTTTCAAAGGTCAGCAGAGGGAAGATCTCCAGCTGGTCATGTTCACTGGGCTTATCCTGCTCATCATGATTGGTGGGTCCGTCTGGGTCCTTGGCGATCTTTACAACCGGATGTAAGCTTGGCGTAGTTTTCAGGATAGAGGTAGGAACAGGACATTGGTTTGGTCCGCTCCGAACCGGACTTGCGAATCTCCCACATCGGGCTCACCAGTGACTGGTTTGCTCCATATTGCAGACTGATGATTTCCGTGACTTTGTCTCCCAGCATGCAGAAGCGCCCAAGTTCGGTGAAGTAGCGGTTGGGACAGCGTTGGTGGTCTCTGCCTCGACCTCGGCCTTTGCAACCGCGTCGCTTTCTCGAGATGGATCGCAGTCTCATGCGTATACATATATCTGTTAAAAGAGTCAAAAAAAATTCTTGGATTCTTGGTTGACGCTGGTATGAAAATGGAGCTTTGATATTGCACCAGAATTCATTTACAAAAAAATGCAAATAAAGTGCTTGAGGCAAGAGCCTAATTCCCTATCCTCAGCTTTAACTTTCGCAAAAAGTATGATTACCGTCCGCGATGCGAGCGAAGATGATCTTCCAGCGATCATCGAAATTTACAATGAGTCAATCCCTGCTGGTCGTTCGACAGCTGACACAGAGCCAATCACCGTTGCGGAGCGATTGGAGTGGTTCAGGAAGTTTGACGCCAAGAAGCGCCCCATTTGGGTGGCGTTGGATCAAGGGCGGATCGTTGGATGCATTTACCTATCATGGTTCTATGGTGGGCGGCCTGCCTACGATAAGACAGCCGAGATCAGCACATATATTTCATCCTCACACCAGGGTAAGGGCATTGGAACGATGCTGAAAGAGAGAATGATCGAAGCATGTCCGCGACTTGGAGTCGAGAACCTGCTGAGCATGTATTTTGACCACAATGAGGCCACACAACGCCTGAATGACAAATTTGGATTTGAAAGTGTTGGCCACTTGCCAGAAATAGCGGAAGTGTTTGGAGAAAAGCGTGGACTGCGGATATCTTTGCTGCGAATAACCAAGAGCGAACGGGCCTGTGTAGTTCATCCCCATGCCTTCGGCACTTTTGCCATGACGGCCGCGGATCAGCCTTTGGCACCAAAAGCAAGTGGGTATACCTGACCGGGGACTTCAAGCAGCAATATGAACACGCTCAGGATATTTGTCGCAACCTGTCTGTTGATATTCGCATCGGGTTGTGAATCTTTACCGCAAAAACAGCCTATGACAAATCCTGTATTCTACTTTGAGATCCCAGTCCGCGATATGGATAGGGCAATCAGCTTCTACTCGAAGACCTTTGATATAACATTCGAAAGAAAAGAGATCGATGGAAACGAGATGGCCCTATTCCCATATCAGACTGGTGGCGAGGGGGCGACTGTGGCACTTGCGAAAGGAGACAGTTATGAGCCATACTTGAAAGGCACTCGGGTCTATTTCACAACGCAAGATATTGATGTCACAGTCCGCAATGCGATTTCATCGGGCGGGAGGTTGATTTACCCAAAGACAGACACCGGCGATTACGGCTATGTTGCTGAATTTGAGGATTCAGAGGGAAATTGCATAGCACTTCACATGAAAAAACAGTAAGGCCGATGTTAATGGGGGTAGCGGGTGCAAGGAACGAGCCCTTCGACTGCACCCATGGTTGAACAAGCCCGGTTGGTAATGGGGAGGCGGGGCGTATGCGGATTATGTTTAAACGGGACGCCGGGGAGGAAGAAGACGGCGTGACGGATGGGGTGCTTGGTCATCGCCTTGCTCAGCGCGATGAGCAAGGGAGCATATCGGCCTTGACATCTGTCTTGTGAGCCTCAGCCATGATGCCGAGGTCAAATCTGACCCTTGCGCTTCGAGCGGCCTCGGACAGGAATTCACCGCTCTGGTAGGTTGTGAAATGAACCTGCAGGCCATTTGGCTTTTTCTCAACCAAACAGAAATCTTCTCTGAATCCGTTAGACAAGGAACACCGAGAATCTGCCGCAAGACGGCGACATCATCGCGGTCGACGTGCCACACTGACTCATCACTGCAGATGCACATCCAATCCACATCCTGCCGATTTGCCAGCATCTCACGCAGCCAGACTTCTATGGTCTGGCGGATGAGAAAAAGGCTCGGCACTGCAATGAGAATGCGCTCCGCTCCAATCTCCTGAGCCAAGAAATAAGCAGGCAGGCTCTTGAAGCTACCGCATGGCATGATGAGTTTCCCACCCGAAGCCTTCTATTGAATGAAATGCTCTAACCCAATCGATGGCAGTTTCAGCATTTTGGCGACAGATTGTGGAAGCTCTCGCCCCACCAGACATTCTTCAATTTGCAGGCTTATTTGGGTGCAAGAGTCAGAAATGCTCTGGTGAGTTCCTCAAAGAGATCGTCCTTTTCCTTTTCAGAATACCGCGCCCATTTCGCGGTCAAGTCGCCCCAAGAAAAGAATCTCGTAATAGCTGATGATAGGAGCATCTTTTCTATCCTTGATCACACAGTCTTCATAGCAGGGCCATCGTCTAGAATTCAGCCCGAAGCGGCGTCTCAAGCCAAGTTGGCAAAATCCTTCTTTAGGGTATGCGCAGCGATTGGTTCTTGCGGGAATTCTTTCTGAAAGTGTGGAAACAAACGAGGTGAGTGCTTGTAAAATTTCTTCATGCAGGTAGCATCACACGCTCCAGAAATGTGCCCTGCCAGCTGGAATTCAACCAATGAAAATTTACATAGACGGCGAATTTTACGATAAAGAGAACGCAAAGATTTCGGTTTTCGACCATGGATTGCTTTATGGCGACGGGGTTTTTGAGGGGATCCGCTTTTACAATGGGCGTGTGTTTCGCTTGGATGAGCATATCGATCGGCTGTTCGATTCCGCTCGCGCGATTTGTCTGAATATCGGCTTGGATAAAGCCACTGTCACCGAAGCGACGCTGGAAACCATACGCCGGAACGAACTTCAGGACGGCTATGTGCGTTTAGTTGTGACGCGCGGGGTGGGGGATTTGGGTTTGAATCCTGCTCTGTGTCCGAAGGCTTCTATCGTGATCATTGCCTCCAAAATCACTCTCTATTCGCCTGACAAATATCAAAACGGCCTTGAGGTGGTGACCTGTGCCACACGGCGCATTCCGCACGGGGCCTTGAGCCCGATGGTGAAGTCCCTGAACTATCTCAACAATGTTCTCGCCAAAATCGAGGCCCAGAATGCCGGTGCTGGTGAGGGTCTCATGCTCAACGAGCAGGGGTTCGTTGCCGAGTGCACGGGCGACAACATTTTTATTGTTAAAAACGGCGTCATTACCACGCCTCCCATTGCTTCAGGCGCCCTTGCCGGAGTGACTCGCGCAGTGGTCTTCGACCTCGCCGCCGAGTTCGGAATTCCGATTCATGAGCCAATGATGACCCGTTATGACATCTATACGGCCGACGAGTGTTTTCTCACGGGCACTGCAGCCGAGGTGATTCCCGCCGTGAAGCTCGATACGCGCTTGATCGGTGATGGCCTGCCCGGGCCGATTACGAAAAAGTTCATCGCGCGCTTCCACGAGTTGACAGCATCCACCGGCGCATTGATCTATAAATAACAAGATGCAGTGCGATGTTTGCCAGACTAAGGAGGCCACCGTTTTCCTGACGCAGATCGTCGACGGGAAAATGCAAAAAGTGAACCTCTGTGAAGGCTGCTCGAAAGAGAAAGGCGTTAACGATCCGACAGGTTTTGCCCTTGCCGACCTCTTGCTTGGCCTGGGTGCTTCTCAGGAAATTGAAAAATCTCCGGCCGCCCAGAAATGTCCCATCTGCGGATTCACACAGGCCGATTTTAAAAAGACCGGCCGACTCGGTTGCAGCAATTGCTACACGGTTTTTGCCGATGGCATCGCTCCCATGCTGAAAAATATGCACAAGGGAACGCAGCACACTGGCAAGACTCCAGCTGCGTTTCACAAAATCCGCGAACACGACGAAAAAATCAAAGCCCTTCAAGACAAACTCTCCAAGGCCATCGAAGCGGAGGAATTCGAACTCGCTGCCAACCTCCGCGACCAAATTCGCCAAGTGGAGGTCGAACCTGCTTCATGAAATTTTCCCGCATTATTGCAAACTCCGGCGAGTGGCTTTCGGGGGATGGCCCCAACCGCCAGATCGTCGTTTCAAGCCGCGTTCGTCTCGCCCGCAATCTTCGAGACAAACCCTTTCCCGGTTGGGCTAAAAAATCCGAGCGCCTGGATGTGATGAACCTCGTCAAGCAGGCTGTGGAGCATCTTCCGGAAATGGCGGAGTCCTATTCCGAAAACCTCGAGGCTCTCTCGCCATTGGAAAAACAAGTTCTCGTCGAGCGGCACCTCATCAGTCGCGAGCACGCAGCCAAGGGGGTGGGCAGCGCGGTGGTCATGAACGCGCCGCAATCTCTGAGCGTGATGATCAATGAGGAAGACCATCTCCGCATGCAGGCGATCCGCTGTGGTCTTCAGCTCGACAATGTTTTCAAGATGATCAATCGCGTGGATTCCGAACTCGAAGATAGTCTGGAATTCGCCTACAGCGCGGAACTCGGCTACCTCACCGCCTGCCCGTCAAATGTCGGCACCGGCATGCGCGCCTCAGCCATGTTGCATCTGCCAGGTCTCGTCATGAGCGACCAGATCAACAAGATCATCAATTCCGTGAACAAAATCGGTCTCGCCGTCCGTGGCCTCCATGGCGAAGGCACCGAAGCGATGGGCAACCTTTTTCAGGTTTCCAATCAGACGACCCTCGGCGAGGCGGAGGAGGAAATCATCGGACGACTGAACCGCGTCATCGAGCAGGTCATCGAGCACGAGCAAAATGCGCGCGCCCTCCTGGCCCAGAGGAAGGCCATCACCCTCCACGACCAGATCGGCCGTGCTTATGGTCTCCTCTGCCATTCCTACTCCATCAGTTCCAAGGAAGCTTTGAATCTCCTTTCGATTATCAAACTCGGCATAGACCTCGCCGTCTTCCCCGATGCCCACCGCTTTCCAGTGGATGAGCTTTTTATCGAAACCCAGCCCGCCCATCTTCAAAAGGGCGCTCAAGTCGTAAAAATGTCCTCTGAGGAAAGGGACGCCTTGCGCGCCACTATTATTCGGGCCAAACTATCCCAGGTGCCACAGCCGGACATAGCCCGTCTCAGGCTTGCCACACCCGCCACTACTGAAAACCAATGATGAACAACTTCACTCCACGCGCCCAACAGGTTCTCGCCCTTGCCCGCAAGGAAGCCGACCGCTTCAATCACAATTATGTCGGCACTGAGCATCTGCTTCTGGGTTTGATCAAGCTCGGCCAGGGCGTCGCCGTGAATGTTCTTCAAAAGATGGGCCTCGACCATGAGACCGTCCGCATGGAGGTCGAGAAACAAGTCGGCTCTGGTCCCGAGACCAAAATGGTGGGCAACATTCCCTACACGCCGCGCGTCAAGAAAGTCCTCGCTCTTGCCGGAAAGGAAGCCAAGAGCCTCCAGCACTCCTATGTCGGCACCGAGCACATTCTTCTCGGCCTGCTTCGCGAGGGCGAGGGCGTTGCCGCCCGCGTTCTAAAAAATCTTGAGGTCGACATCGAGCGCACCCGTAATGAAATTCTCAAGGAACTCGATCCGAATTTTGCTCCCGATGAGGATAGCGACACCATTCCCACCGAGGCGGGCCCAAGCGGGAAGCCTTCCAGCAAAACCCCGGCTCTCAAAGCCTATGGCCGCGATCTCACCGAGCAGGCTCGCAAAGGCGAACTCGATCCTGTGATTGGCCGCGCCGATGAGATCGAGCGCATCGTTCAAATCCTCTGTCGCCGCACCAAGAACAATCCAGTCCTCATCGGCGAAGCCGGTGTCGGCAAGACAGCCATCGCCGAAGGTCTCGCTCAAGAAATCATTTCTGGTAATGTTCCCGAGATTCTTCGCGACAAACGCGTCGTCACTCTTGACCTCGCTCTCATGGTCGCCGGCACCAAATACCGCGGCCAATTTGAAGAACGTATCAAGGCCGTGATGGATGAGATTCGCAAAAACAAAAACATCATCCTCTTCATCGACGAACTCCACACCCTCGTCGGAGCCGGCTCCGCCGAAGGGGCAATGGATGCCTCAAACATCATCAAGCCCGCCCTCAGTCGTGGCGAAATGCAGTGCGTCGGAGCGACAACGCTTAACGAATTCCGCAAATACATCGAAAAGGATTCTGCTCTCGAGCGCCGTTTTCAGCAGGTCAAAGTGGAAGCCCCCACAGTCGATCAGACCATTCAGATTCTTCATGGCATCCGTCCAAAATACGAGGCGCACCACAAGGCCAAGTTCCTCGACGAGTCTCTCGAAGCCGCTGCCAAACTCTCGGACCGCTACCTCACCGGACGCTTCCTGCCCGACAAGGCGATCGACCTCATGGATGAAGCCGGTTCCCGCGCGCGCATCGCCGCGATGACCCGCCCGCCGAATGTCAAAGACATCGAAGCCGAAATTGAAACCATCCGTCTCGACAAGGAGGCCGCCATCAAGTCCCAGGATTTTGAGAAAGCCGCATCACTCCGAGATGTCGAGAAACAGGCAAAGGACAAGCTCGACGGCATCCTCTCTGAGTGGCGCGCCCATAAGGAAGAAAAGGAAGTCACCGTCAGCGCCGATGAGATCATGCAGGTCCTCTCCAAGTGGACTGGTGTGCCTCTTTCCCGCATGGAGCAGCAGGAAACTGCCAAACTCCTCGCGATGGAAGGCGAACTCGAAGGCAAAGTCATTGGTCAAAACGAGGCCGTTGTGGCCATCAGCAAAGCCCTCCGCCGCTCCCGCGCAGACCTCAAGGATCCCAAGCGTCCGATTGGTTCCTTCATTTTCCTCGGCCCGACTGGTGTTGGAAAAACCTTCCTCGCTCGCACGCTGGCTGAGTTCATGTTCGGCACTGCGGATGCGCTCATCCAGATCGACATGAGCGAATACATGGAGAAATTCAGCGCCTCCCGCCTGATAGGTTCGCCTCCCGGCTACATCGGCTATGAAGAGGGCGGCCAACTCAGCGAGGCTGTGCGCCGCAAGCCCTACGCCGTTGTGCTATTCGACGAAATCGAAAAAGCCCACCCGGATGTCATGCACCTCCTCCTTCAAATTCTGGAGGAAGGCAAGATCACCGACTCGCTCGGTCGCAAGATCGACTTTCGCAATACCATCATCATCATGACCTCGAATGTCGGAGCGGAACTGATCAAAAAACAGACCACTCTCGGCTTCGGCGCGCCGGTTGCCGGCACGGACAACTATGATGTGATGAAGGATAAAATCCTCGGCGAAGCTAAACGCGTCTTCAAACCAGAGTTCATCAACCGTCTCGACGACATCATCGTCTTCCACACGCTCGAAAAACCCGACCTCATCAAAATCGTGGATCTCGAAATCAGCAAAGTCGTGGAACGCATCAAGACGAAGAATATCCACCTCACGCTCGACCAGACGGCTCAGGACTTCCTCATCACGAAGGGCTACGACCCAACCTACGGAGCCCGCCCGATGCGTCGCGCCGTGGAAAAATACATCGAGGACCCAATGGCCGAGGAAGTCCTAAAAGGCAACATCAAGCCTGGCGATGCCGTCACTGTCCAAAAAGACGGCGACAAACTCGGCTTTGTCATTGCCCACAAGCCCGAGGAGGCTGTTGCCGAGACATCCGCAAAGTAAAAAGTCTCTAAACTCTCACAAACCCTTTTTTGCGCATCTGTGCAAAAAAGGGTTTGTCGCTTTTTGGCTTCGAGGCGCTCCGCATGCCTCTGGTCGGAGTTGACATCCCCTGACGATTGCCGCCAAATCCTCTGCCACTGATACTTTTGGAAGATGCCCCCTCAATTCTCAATACCTCTGAGTCGATTGGAATCCACTCCGCGTTATTGGCCGGTGTCGGCCTCTTTGGCCGGGATTCTCCTTCTTGCGCTTTTTCTCGGCACCTTGGCTCAACTTGTCCGGCCCGTTGCGATTCCATGGCTTGAGGATCATTCCCAATCACCCTTAGCAAAGGCCCGCGCTGCCGGTGTCGATCTCGTTTCTCTGGAGCAGGCGAAGGACATGGTTCTCGCCGGACAAGTTCTTATCCTCGATGCGCGTTCGTTGGCCGATTTCGATGCCGGGCACCTGCCGGGCGCCGTCTCGTTTCCAAATGCGACGCGTGGCGAGTCCTACTACGAACTCGCCGCCCTGCTGCAGCCTGAACAGGCACTGCTCGTTTATTGTTCCGGCAAGACATGCGACGATGCCTTGCAATTGGCGCTGTTTCTTCGGGAGCAGGGATCGCAAAAAATCCACATCTTTGCGGAGGGTTTTCAAGCCTGGAGGGATTCCGGACTTCCTGCCGAATGAGACCCCGCTCTTCCACTCTTTGGCTCGTGCTGGAATGGTCCGCCAGCCTCCTTGTTGCGGCGGTCTTTCTTCTCGCCTCGGTTCCAAAAATCATGAACCCCGCCGCATTCGCTTCGGCGGTTTACCAGATGAACCTCCTGCCCGGCGCGCTTGTGAATCCGGTGGCGATTTACCTGCCTTGGATCGAGTTTGTCTCGGCCTGCGCGCTGGTGATCGTGCCTCCCGCGCGCCGAGGCGCATTGGCCTTGCTGGGGTTGTTATTGGCGGTTTTCACTTTGGCTCTCATGGTGAACTTTGTGCGTGGCACCGCGATGTCCTGCGGTTGTTTCGGCGGCACATTTCTTGAAACTATCCTGCCACCGTGGACAGCTCCCATCCGGAATCTCGTGCTGCTCGGCATCCTCTGCATCGCGCTCGAAGCCTCTCGGCAGCGCGAGTGATACTTGACAAGGTTTCTCGGCTGTTCGAAATTATTTCCATGACTCCGATGCTTTTAGACACGCGTGAACTCTCGGAAAATACTGCCAAAGTTCTCCGGGATCTTTCCAAATCCGGCCCTCGCGTGATCACAAAAGGCAGTGAAACCATTGGCATTCTGATACCCCCCAGTCCCAGTGGCATCAAATCCGATATCGATTTGCTGGAACGCCTCCGGTTGGGTCAGTCGTTGGCGGCCGTGCAGCGCGATGCAATCATGAACGAGACGACTTCCTTTTCCATGGAAGGTATCGATGCCGAAATCCGGGCCACACGGCTCGCTAAGCGGAAAAGAAAAAAATAATGGGAACGCCTTTTTGGGTGATTGATACGAATGTGTTCGTGTCTGCGGCAATCACCCCTGGAGGCATTTGCGATCAGGTTCTTCAATGTGCTGTGGCTGGTTTGTTTGTTCCCGCGTGGGATAATCAAATCCTTTCTGAAT
Organism: Verrucomicrobiota bacterium; assembly: GCA_026398285.1. GTDB lineage: Bacteria > Verrucomicrobiota > Verrucomicrobiia > Chthoniobacterales > Terrimicrobiaceae > UBA967. The sequence goes on along the minus strand of JAPLTI010000154.1, from coordinate 2,828 downwards.
ACCGCGAGGTTTGGGAAGACCGAAGTTCAAGCTCTCGAAGACCGCAGTGCGAGCGTTGTTGGATGCTCTGCCCGCATCCGGATTTCGCCGAGGCATGTCCTTGAAAGAGGTTTGCCTGCCCGATCCTGATGATCTGCCTTTTGTGGCCGTGGCATTGGCTGCACCTGATAAAACGATCATTACAGGAAATCCGAGACATTACCCGGCAACAGAAATGCAAAAAGTCGGCGTCAAAATCCTCTCTCCAAGGCAAGCATTGGACTGTCTTCAAAGTTGATAGTTTGCCGGGGCAAGGTGCGGCAGCACCCATCGAAAATGTGTGGTAGGGATGCCAGGCCCTTGGCGTCCCAAATTTCAGCTACGAAGCGGCGTCTCAGGGGGGCATGGCCGTCTCGGTCGTGCAGGCCCAAGGCGTGGTTTTTTTATTGATGAGGTGGCGGCGCGAGTGTCTTTCACGGTCGAGACGACCGAGCACCCTTCTTTTTCGCTCGGCGGCGCCACGGCTCGCCCTCACGCAAACGGCACATAGTGCGGTTGCAGGACTGCGACCGAGCGGGCTTGCAGCGGATACTCGGCCATGTGCGGAAAGACGCCTGCCTGCTGGGAGTTCGCGCTGTCAGCTGTATCGAGCACAAGTGTCCACTCAACTTGCCCTTGGCGTGAGCCAAGGCAAAAAGGCACCGCTGCATCCCCGGCATTCATCAGAATCAAAAACGAGTCTCCCCGCACCGGTTGCCCGCGCTCATCGCACTCCACGATTTGGTCGCCAAGGAGTCCCATGCCTAAGCAGCGCGCATGCGGGGAGTTCCAGTCGAGCTCGGACATCTCCATTCCGTCGGGCCGAATCCAGTATAGATCCTTGATGTCCGTGCCATGAATCGCTCGTCCCTGAAAAAAATGCCTGCGCCGAAAGACAGGCTGCTTGCGTCTCAGGTCGATCAGGCGCCGCACAAAGTTGAGTTGAGCCCGGTTTTCTTCATCCAGATTCCAGTCGAGCCACGAGATGGGGGAGTCCTGGCAATAGGCATTGTTGTTCCCTCCCTGTGTGCGGCCGAATTCATCCCCGGCCAGCAACATGGGGACGCCTTGAGAAAGGAAAAGTGAGCACAGAAAATTCTTCTGTTGCCGAAGTCTCAGTGTGTGAATCGCCGGGTCTGCGGATGGCCCCTCGACGCCGCAGTTCCAGCTGTCGTTTTGATCCGTTCCATCAGTATTCGAGTCCTGATTTGCCTCATTGTGTTTGGTATTGAACGAAACCAAATCCGCGAGCGTGAACCCATCGTGGCAGGTCACAAAATTTAGGCTCGCATGCGGTCGGCGGCCATTGTGCAGATACAGGTCACTGCTGCCTGCGAGGCGCGTTGCCAACTCGCCGACTGTTGCGCCATCTCCTTTCCAAAATCTCCTCACGCAATCACGGTATCGACCATTCCACTCGCTCCAAAGGACTGGAAAATTCCCGACCTGGTATCCGTTCGGCCCCAAGTCCCACGGCTCGGCAATGAGCTTCACCTGCGACAAGACAGGATCCTGGTGAATGATGTCAAAGAACGATCCGAGACGGTCCACATCCCACAATTCCCGCGCCAGCGCACTGGCCAGATCAAAACGAAATCCATCCACATGCATTTCCAAAACCCAGTATCGGAGCGAGTCCATGATGAGTTGCAGCACATGCGGCTGCGCAACATTGAGCGAGTTCCCGCAACCCGTGAAATCGATATATCGGCTTCGGTCCTCGGCGAGACGGTAGTAGCAGGCATTGTCGATGCCCCGCATGGACAGCACAGGTCCTGTATGGTCGCCTTCGGCGGTGTGATTGTAAACGACATCCAATATGACCTCGATGCCAGCCGCGTGCAGGACGCGCACCATCTCCTTGAATTCATTCACGGCATTTTCAGGGCCGCTTGAGCAATAGCGCGGGTCTGGTGCAAAGAAGCCGAGCGTGTTGTAGCCCCAGTAATTCACGAGTCCCGCATCGACCAGTCGGCCCTCATCGATGTGGTAGTGCACCGGAAGCAATTCTACGGCCGTGATGCCGAGGGATGTGAAGTGCTCGATTGCGGCAGGCGAGGCGAAGCCGGCATAGGTTCCCCTTAAATTTTCAGGCACGGCGGGATGTTGTTTTGTGAAGCCTTTCACATGGGCCTCATACACGATTGTCTCATGCCATGGAGTCGATGGTGGCGCCGTCCCGTTCCAGTGGAATGAAGGGTCGATAACCCTCCCGAGTGCGGCTGTGGCTGCGTTGTCCTGCAGGAGATCGGTGGTCGCAATGTTATGAGAAAAAGTCCGTGCGATGCTTTTTGCATAAGGATCCAGCAGGATTTTTTGCGGATTGAAGCAATGGCCCAAAGCTGGATTCTCGGGGCCGTGCACCCGGTAGCCATAGATCAGTCCGGGACCGGCGCCATGCAGATAGCCGTGCCAGACCTGGTTTGTTTTTTCGGGAAGGATAAGGCGGGCGCTTTCGATCAGATCGGTGGTGGAATCAAAGAGGCAAAGTTCCACGAGCGTGGCGTTCTCTGAAAAAATGGCAAAGTTCACACCGTCGCCGTCCCATGTCGCCCCAAGTGGTGAGGGACTTCCTGGCCAAGGAGAGTTCGATTTCATGAGCGGGAGTCAAGTCCTCTTGCTCTGTGCGGTTCGATGTGAGGTGTTTCTTTGGTCATCTGTTCTGGTCGTCCAGCAGATACCCACATGCCGCCTTGAGAAATGGGGTCTTGTCCGACCAAGTGCTGTTTCCTCTTTGCGGCGCGGTGTGTGCGGAGTAATAGATTCCGCATGATACCGATCCCCGAGCCATTGCATCCTGCGGTTGTGCA
>JAPLTI010000364.1 GCA_026398285.1 Verrucomicrobiota bacterium | reverse complement strand
CAGAATCAAAGTTTGCAGCGCGCCGACCAAGTGCTCTACTTGCTACAGGATAGCTCCCCAGAAAACTGGGAGGGCGTCCACTTTGAGATTTTCAAGAATTTGGAGACGATGGTGGACTCGTCGCGCACCAACGCCGATTTCCGAGGGGTTGTGCAGAGATTCGACCAATTCAAAAAAGACTCCGGCAAACATTTTCAAGCTCATCAGCTAAAGACTGATATCCGTGCCACTGCCGAGCTTTTCAGTGCAGCTGAACCCGCCGACCTCGAGACCGCCAAGCATCTTCTCGGTTTGCTTCACCAGTCCACTCAGGGTGATTTGAAGCCATACCTGAGGCCGGCACCTCTTTTATCTCACGCCGGTGTGGCGATGAGGTCTATTGACACCATCCTTGCGCAACCTGACTCCGCCATTGATGAGATTCGCGGCATGGCTGCAAATCTCAAAAACATTCTAATCAATGATTTTGCAGATACTATTCTGGAGAACGCGCAGGCACGCTTCGCAGATGGGTTGCCGGAAATACGAATGGCGGAGGTCGAATGGATGCGCCTGGCCCTCGAAAACCTCAGGTTCCCGTCAGACCATGACGGAATTGAAGTGCCGTTCAGCAACTATGCGGAAGGCGTGAATCTCTTGCTCTACGCGGCCACCGAGTTGGAGAAACAGCAACCACTGGCCCCGGAATTTACTGAATCTCTCAAGTCCATCCGACAGAGCTATGAAAAGGAGCCGGATGTGAATGCGGCGATCGCAGCATGCAAGACGATTTTCTATCTTGATGCCTACGACGGATATGTCTTCCCGCTGGGGAACGGGCAGGTCCTCACCTGCGATGCCGACGGATTTGCGGCTTGGGTGACCGGAAGAAATCCCGATAAGCAGCTCGTCACCGTCTATGATTTGGTTAATGGGCAGGCAAGCATTAACCAGAATAGACTGGAGTTAAACCGTATGCTGGGTCTGGCTGAAGTCCCCCTCTTTGCCAAAGGGCTTGCGACCTTGGATTCCTCCGTAGCCCGCAATGTGGTGGATCGATTGCTCGTGCCACAGAGCAACCAAGCTACGCGGGACCTGTTCCACCTCGCACTGAATGGACAGAAGGAGGCATTGAGCGTGAGCCAGCTCAACGAGGAAATCTCGCCTATCTTCACCAGGATCTGGGGTGAACAGGTCGTCGCCGCCGACACCACACAGTGGGATGCAGTGCGACTCGACCCGCAGCATTTCGCCGATCTCAGAGGGCTGATGCCTGCGGAGTTGGGGCAAGACGACGGGGGTTACGCCAAATTCCTCATAAACCTCTCCTCCATTTTCACCAAACTCGGTTCTGCCAGCGTGTGGGGGGACGAAACCACTTCCGTGGCTGATTTGCGTCTCTATGGCTACCTCCTCTTCCGAGAGGCCCAGCAAAAGAGTCCGAATCTTCTGCCGGAAAATAATTGGCGTGTCCTCATCCAGAATTACAAGGACCCAACTGTTAAATCATTCTTCACTAAAACTTAAAACTGCTATGCCTGCCGACCTTAAATTCCTCGATGCCCTATCCGAGTCCCTCGGAGTATCACTTGCTTTCCGCGAGAATTTGACTTGCTGCCTCTCCACGCCGGAGGGGTTCGAAATCCAAATTGAATCCGCGCGGGAGCAGGACGCCATCGTTTTTACTGCCGCGTTGGGCTATGTCCCTGCCGGTGACGAACGGCTCCTCCGCCACCTCCTTGCCGCCAATTTTCTTTTCCAAGGCACGCGAGGCGAGTCGGTGGGGCTGGAGGAATCGACCGACCGGGCTATGCTCTGCCGCCAGTTCTCGCCATCGCGCCTCTCGCCCGCCGAGGGCGTTGAACTCTTCCGCCAATTCGCCGATACGGCCACCCGCTGGCGCCAGCATCTGGCCGAGGTCCCCGCCACCGCCGCTCCGGCCCACTCCGCTGTCGAGGCCCTCCTGCGAGCCTGAAGCCACTCCCGCGACCATGCCTCCGAATTCCATCACCCTCGATTTCCAAAAAATGCCCACCGTCACGGTGGATGGCAAAACGCATAAGTTTCAAGCCGACAAAGCCACGACTGGATTCCATGAAATCACGCAGGGTGGGGTGACTTACTCGCTGGTGAAAGACGCCGCCTCGGACTGCTTCCGGATGACAATCAAGGGGGAACCGGCAGCACTGGAGAAATACAACTTCGGCGTCGGCAAAGGCCGCGTCACCGACGCAAAATTCGGAGGGGGCGACCTGATGGATCGCTTTTTCAAGGGCTTCGTAAGTGTCGGAGATCAGAAGGCAGCTGTTCCGGACTATTTTCAAAATTTCTCCATCGGGGGAGCCCACCTTGCAGATCGCACCGCTTTCCTCCAAAGCGGAGCCTGGGGGCTCGATGCCAATTCCGCCCATACAGAATTGCAACGCCTCGAGCAAGAAGCCAAAGAGGCCGCTAATTCGAAGACCACGGCAACAACCGAGCCCAAAAAAGATGCGGACATCGCAAAAGAGCCCACTGAGAATCAGACGGTTGAGGAGAAGATCCATGAGCCCATCGATAGCGAGGAATACACTCTTATCGCCACATCCACTGGTCCGCTTTCCCGAGATGAATTGGCATTCCTTAAAAAGGAAGTTCACGAAAATTACCACGAGAGCCTCGATAAATTGGTCTCAAAAATGGACAACGCCTCTCTCCGACAGGTCCAAAATGCGTTGAAAGAAGTCAATGGCCGCGAGATGGCCCAGCGGATTTTGTCAGAAAAGGATGATGCGCTTTTTCCAAAAGCCACTTCACTATCCTTTGGCGAACTCGCCCGAAAAACCGAAGCCAACCTCGCCAAACTGGGTCTCAAAGCGAATCCGACCAAAACAGACGGGAATTGCTTTTTTCACGCCGTGGCTGACCAAGGTTTTTTAAATCAGCAATTAGTTCGCCGACAAGTCGCAGGCGCAATGAGCGATATCATCCGGCAGCCAAAGAATAGAGACCTGCCTTTTCCCAAGGGGCTTGGTGGCAATCCTCCCACGCAGGAACAACTCGCCAATACCCTTCTCGATGCCTCCATTGCCGGCGTTCAGGCCTGGGGCGAAGATCTCCACTGCGCGTATGTGGCCCGAGCCTTCGACCGACCGGTTGTTCTCATCGCCCCCGACCGCATCGCTGTTTACGAGAAAGACCAGGAGATTCGCCATATCACTGAGGCCTCGGAGCTACCCAAGAATGCCATCTTCCTCTCCCACAAAGGCGGCAACCACTGGGAATCCGCCTCCCCGATTTCGCCTTGACGGAAATGACTCTCACAGAGACGCCTAGACACGGAGGGGTCGGGGAAGAAAAACTGGAAACCTGAAACCTGAAAACTTCTTATGCCACAATCCACCTTCCGCCATCTCCTCCAAGACTTCACAAAATCCGTCAGCCTCGATCTCGAAGTGCCGTCCGCTGAGGATCTCGAGTCCTTTGAATTCACCCACGAGGGCATCCGCTGCATGGTGCGTCCGGCGGGGGATGCCGCGCATGTGATTGTCGAAGCCGATGCCTTGCGGCTCGACAGCCTGCCGGTTCTCGAGCGCTCGCGGGCCTTGCGTTTTCTACACGGTCTAAACCGCGCCGCGCTGGCCACCAATCAATTCGTGGCTACGCTGGATGTGGATGACGAAATCCGCGTTTCCAAGAGCCTGCCCCTCCAGGGCCTCACCGCAGCCGCACTGGCCGATGAGATGGTGTCGGCGGTCGAAGCCGCCCGGAGCCTCGCGCGCAGTTTGCAGATTTTGTCTCAGGCCGATAAGGCTCCGGAAGAAAAACCAGCTCATTCCGCTTCCATGCCATGCCCGCTGCAACTCGCGTAGGACGCGCCCTTAACCATGCCTACACCCTCGTTGAATATCAGTTCCGTGGCCGCCAAGAGCGGCAGTCATGCGATCAGCAAACCCGATACCTCCGCCGCCGAGGCCCGCCAGGTCTTGCGCGACATGCGCGCCCAGCTTGTGGGCGCGGATGGAACCATTTCCTCCGGCTACCTCTCGATCAACTCCCGGAAGGATGGCTCCGTGCACCTCGAAACACGCGGACGCCACGAGTTGGGGAGCTTCCACTCCGATAAAAAGGACGCCACCAACATTGTTCGCGACCTCATCCGAGAAGGTTACGGCAAGCATCTTGGCACGGAATCCGAGACGGCCTTGCTGGGCGAACTCAACACCTACCTGCAAACCACCGACAAGCGCCTCGGCACGCAGAGTTTCGTGAAGTTGATCGACCGGTTGGAAAAAAACATCGCCGCCGCTGAAGCCGGCCCACAAACCGCCGCAAAGGTCAAAGCCGATGTGCGCCTCAAAGCCAATTTCAATCTCAAGCTCAAAACGGAAGGCTGCGCGCCGCAGGCGAAATCCCAGTTTGGAAAAATCCTCGATTCCGTGCACCCCGACACTGCCTCGCTCTTCAAGCACATCCTCTCCCCCGGCGTCTCGAAGGCCCGCAATGTATCATCCCGCACGCAAGTCGTCGGCGATGCCGACGGCAGCATGTGCCGCACCGCTCTCTCCGCCATCAACAGCGGGCACATGCAGCTTCAGGAGCCGGAACTCAAGCTTCTCGCCGAGGTCATGGATGCCGAAGCCGAAGCCTCCCGGGCCTATGATCAAAAAGACGACGAGACTCTCCTCGCTTTTCAAAAAAATCCGGATATCGCCGCCAAGCTCGACCAAATCGTCGCTAACGCCACCTTCAAGCCCGGCCATCACAAACTCGTTTTCATCGGCGACATCGTTCACGACCGATTCTGCAACAACAAAGCCGCTATGGAGCCACTCATTCGCGGTCTCCACGCCCAAGGTGCTGTGTTTATCACAGGCAACCACGATGTTTACGACGAAGTGAATCCCAATCACAACCTGCAACTCGATGGTGGGCAAATTCTTAAATCCCTCATCGACGAGGAAATCGCAGCTGGAAAGAAAGAGGCCGAAAACAAACATTACGAATACACCGCCGACGATGAGGCCTCCGACCGTGAGAACGCTCTCGAGCGCTTCGGAAACTTCGAAGATATCAAGCTCCAAAACGGCTTCCATGGGGTCCGCCAGCTCGACAAGGCCGCCTCCGACCAGTTGCTAAAAGATTGCTTCACCAACGCTCACTTCGATTCCCAAACAAATGCCCTCTACACCCACAACGGATTCGAGCACTCCGGGGTGGATGATGTCTACCTCACAGCTTTCGGCTTCCTCCGCGCCCAAAACGCCGAGGAACTCGCCGCGAAAATGAACGCCTGCGATTTCAATGCGACCGGAATGGGGTTCGACGAAATCGCAAAGGAAATCCCAGGCTTCAGCAGTAAATTCCGTGAACAAGAGAACCATGGCATCGATAAGCATGGATTCATTAACAAAACCGGCTTCCGTCCCAACGACTCGCGCATGAAAACCGACCAACTCGGCCCAGCTGGAAGAAGTAAGGACGGAAAGGCCGTCACTGTTATCCACGGCCACAACGCCCAGCATGGCACCGATGGAAATGTGGAAAACCTCAACGCCCGCTCCTGCGACGGCGTCACGCCGATCACGAAAGTTTATTGACCCGAAAAACGCCACGCCCGCTCAGTGAGGTTCTACACGCTCAAGCACAGCGCCGGACGGCTCGAAATCACCCGCGACGAGGACAAAATGAAAAACGCCTTCCCAACCAAAAAAACCGAAATGCCAGCCTGAAGAGATTTTAGTGCCTTTGGAAAGCCCCCCCTAGGTTTTATGAGGGTTTCCGGTTGGCCATGAGAAACTTGGGTTAAGAATCAGAGGGATGCCACGGTCCCAGGCTTCGATGAGGTGGATTCGGAATTGGGGAGTTGCATTGTGGTGCCACGATGAGGGCCGGCGAGAAAAATCTCGACTACTCGGCACCGTATGGGCGGAGCGCCAGCAGGCGGTCGTCGAATATCTGACGGTAGCGGGCCTTGGCCACCTCACTCAGAAACGAGCGGTCGATGAGATCGTGCACGGCGGATCGCTTTTCTGGCAGAGAGAGGAGAAAGGCCGTCGCGACCTCTGCGGCGATCCCGCACCGCCGTGATAGCTCCAAGAAGTCGGCGCAGCCATGAAATCCATTGGCCTCGAAGAACGGCGTGGCGAAGTCCCCGTGAAAGAGGTCAAGAGCCAGACGCGATTCATTCGGCAGGTGCAGCGTGGTGCAGAGCAGATCGTAGGCGGGGCTCAGCGCATGGTCGCCGGATGGCGTCTCGAGTAGTGAAAAATTTTTAAGGTGGGCGTCCCCATTGCCGACCAAATAATTGAAGACGACCTGCCGAAAGAAACGCTCGATGGCGATCTTCCATGCTGGACAGAAGGTGCGGACAAGCCACCCACATTCCTCATAACTTCCCTCATACTTGAAATTTCTCCCGGCGGTTTGCGCGCTCCGTCCGGAGAGTTGGCAAAAGTCCTCCTGCCGCAACTTGCCGCCGGAGTCCACGGCAC